>JBAUOG010000468.1:0-7313 GCA_049579625.1 Bryobacteraceae bacterium | reverse complement strand
GTTCCTGTCTTCCTCTGCCTGGCTATTTTGGCTTCTTAAGCGCAGCGATGTTGCGCAGGCTCATTCGGCTTCGGCTTCACCTTAAGAGATCTCACGGTCGGCGGTGTAGCTCCGGCGAGTCAGCTATTCTTCCGCGAAGTCCAGATCCGGGGAGGGAAGAACGTCGTTGTCCCGCGCGATCCACACGTAGAGCGTCGGCAGCGCGTAAATGCTCATCACCAGCGTGGCGCTCAGTCCTCCGACAATGACAATCGCGAAGGGCCGTTGCGAGTCGGATCCAATGCCACGGGAAATGGCCGCCGGCAATAAGCCCAGCGTGGCGACCAGCATCGTCATCATGATGGGCCTGAGCCGGAGCACGGCGCCTTCGATGGCCGCTTCCCGGACGGTGTGGCCACGTGCGCGAAGTTGGTTGATGTATTCGATCATAATGACGCCAGTCTGAACCGAGACACCAAACAGCGCCAGTGCGCCAATGCCTGACGAGACGCTGAAATGCGTATTGGTCAGGTACAGCGCGTAGAGCCCGCCGATAGGCGCGATGGCAACCGTAACCATAACCAAAGCAGCCCATTTGAAAGAGCCGAACATCGAATAGAGAAGAAAGAAGATCATCAGGATCGGATGGGGACAATCAACGTCAAGCGTTTATTGGCTCGTTGCGCACTCTCATACTCACCGGCCCATTCCGTCGTGTATCCCGTCGGCAACTTTACCTTTTCGCGCACGGCCTGGATGGCTTCCGCGACCGTGCTTCCCAAATCGCGGCCACGCACGCTGTACTTCAGCGCCACGTAGCGGGAGTTGTTTTCGCGATAGATCTGCGAAGCGCCGTCCTGAATCTTGACATCGCACAACTGAGCCAGCGACACCCGCTCGCCGCTGGGGGAGAGCAGCCGGATATCGGCAATGGCTTCGGGTGTAGAGTGATAGAGATTCTGATATCGCACCACCAGGTCATAGCGCTGTTCGCCTTCGAGAACCTGCGTGACGGCATTGCCTCCCACCGAGGTTTGGATGGCGTCTTGGATGTCTGAGATGTTGATGCCATAACGGTCTGCGCGCTCGCGATTCGCGGTGAAATTCAGGTTTGGCTGTCCGATGACGCGGAACAGGCCGAGGTCCTCGACCCCTCTGATCTTGCTCATGACATCGACGATCTCTTCACCTTTCTGTTCAAGCAGTTTGAGGTCACGGCCGAAGACTTTCACGGCCAGTTCTCCCTTGACGCCGCTGACGGCCTCTTCCATGTTGTCGGAGATGGGTTGTGAGAAGTTCCACAGCACGCCGGGTATCTTCTCTACCTCGCGGTCTAAGGCCCGAATGAGTTGCTCCTTGTCCTCGCGGAAGACAGGCCGCCACTGGTCCTTGGGCTTCAGGTCGATGAAGTACTCGGTGTTGGCGAAGAGAGCGGAGTCGCTGCCGTCGTCGGGGCGACCGACTTGCGAAACCACCTGGGACACCTCCGGGAAACTGGCGAACATTCGCCGTGCTTGAGTGGTCACTGCCTCGCCCTGGGTGAGGCTCGTACTGGGAGCCAGCGTGCCGCGAGCCCAGATGGCGCCTTCGTCCAGGTGCGGAAGAAACTCGGATCCGATTTTGCCCGACCCGACCAGATAGATGACGGAGGCGAAGAGTAATGCGATGGTACCCAGAACGACCCACCAGTGAACGATGGCCCATCCGAGCGAGCGCCGGTACCGGGTTCGCAGGAACTCCATTAACGGGTTACGCCATTCTTTGACCGCTCGTGGAAAGACGAAACTAGACACAACAGGGGCCATCAGGATGGAAAAGATCAAAGCTCCCAGCAGGGCGAACGCCACGGTGAGCGCCATCGGACGGAAGAGCTTCCCCTCCACGCGCTGCAAGGTGAAGATGGGCAGATAGGCAGTGATGATGATGGCGATGGCGTAAAAGACCGGACGCTGCACTTCCAAAGCCGCCTCGCGGATTCGTTCAATGACGGTTTTCTCGGCGGACTCACGGCGGCTGAGGTGCCGCACAATGTTTTCCACCATGACAACGGACCCATCCACGACCATTCCAAAATCCAAGGCGCCCAGGGACAGTAAGTTCGCCGGAATGCGGTTTAGGTCGAGCAGAATCGAGGCAAAAAGCAGCGAGAACGGAATGGTCAGCGAGACGATCAACGCGCCGCGAATGTTGCCCAGGAAGATAAACAGAATAATCGCAACGAGGATGATTCCCTCCGTCAGGTTATGCAGGACTGTATGCGTTGTCAGTTTGACAAGATCACTCCGGTCCAAGTGAGGTACAAGTTGAACGCCAGGAGGAAGGATGCCGTGGTTCAGATCGTGAATCTTCTGATGGAGGGCGACCAACATCTTGTCGGCATCCGCGCCCTTCCGTAGCAACACGATGCCTGCGACTACGTCACGGTCATCGAGTATGACGCCGTCCTGCCGGTGGATCGCTTTAGCGACCTGCCCAAGTCGTATCTTGGGGCCTTCTCGGACGGTAGCAATATCCTTCACGCGGATGGCAGTGCCGTTGGAAGTCTTCAGCAACGTGTATCCAATTCCGTTGACGTCGTTAAACAGGCCCACGGCCCTGACGTTGATCTGCTGCTGCCCTTGTTCGATGAAGTTCCCGCCGCCATTCAGGTTGTTATTGGCAAGGGCCTGCTCCACCTGGCCGATGCTTAAGCCGTAGGAGACCAGCTTGGCGGGATCGACGTAAACCTGGTACTCCCGGGTGGTTCCGCCGAAGCTGTTCACGTCGACGACATCGGGAACTGATTTCAGTTGCTTCTCGAGGACCCAGTCCTCAATGGTCTTCAGTTCCATGAGATCAACGGAAGGGTTTGTGCTTTTGAGGGTGTAAAACATCAACTGACCGACGGGACTGTAGTCGGGGCCGAGTGTAGGCTGAACGCCGTTGGGCACCGTGACCTGAGCCAGTTTTTCCAGCACCTTCAGACGATTTACATCGTTGTTTGACCCGTCGTCGAACACCATGGTGACGGTGGAGAGGCCGAACTGCGAGATAGATCGCAGATTCGTCATGGAAGGGATGCCGTTCATCTGCGTTTCAATCGGAATGGTGACCTGCTGTTCAACCTCTTCCGCTGCTCTCCCCTGCCATTGCGTGATGATCTGGACGTAGTTGTTGGCGACGTCCGGATAGGCCTCAACGGGCAGCGCTTTGAACGAAATTGCACCCCAGCCTAAGAGGCCGGCGCCCAACACAAGCATGAGCAGACGGTTCTTCAGGGCATAGTCAACCAGGATGCGAATCATAGCTACTCTCAGGCGAGGGAAACAGGCGGCCGCACATTCATCTGTCTTCAGCGGGCCGGTCAGGCTGGCCCGTATCTGCCGGCCGAGCGATCCGCGGATATCGCGACGAACACGAGGGCGCGAACCCGGACAGCGCCGGACTGTCGGTCACGCGAATCCAGGTTAGCCCTGAAAGCCGGGCCTTGACCAGCTATCTTGTGGGTTGAAATAGATAACCTCGGTCGGTTGAAAAGGCTATCGTTTGGTGCGTGGGAGCCTATCTTTTGGCCATCGGTAATCAGTCCCTGTTTTGTTCAGCCACATGGTTCTTTAGACTGAAATGGAACGAGGGACGCGTGATCTTCCGCTTTCTAGACGAGAAGAGATCCACGGCGCTGGCCAAGGCGTGTGTACTAATCGCCATCATCGCCATCGCCGACTGGCAAATTGACCTCGATATCGCCTTCGGCGTCCTCTACCTGTTTCCGATGCTAGTGGCCGGCGGGGTGTTGTCGCGCTGGCAGATCGCCGGCATGGCGCTGCTGTGCACAACACTAGCAGATGTTTTCGATCCCTTTCCCTTCACGCTTCGAGTCGCGCTACCGCAGGACATTCTGGTCTTCTCCGCGCTGGCTGGAACCGGACTTTTTGCGCACGAGGTGACTCGTAACCGCCGCGCGCAACAGGAGCATCTAAAGCGGGTTGAAGAGGAGTCGACCGCGCGTAGGGACGCGGAGGAGCAGCTGAAGTTCCTCATTGAAAGCAGCCCGGCCGCCGTCTTGACCGCGACGACCGACGGGACGATTCTGCTTGCTAACGCCGCCGCACATCGATTGCTGGCGGTCCCGGCAGGTGAGCTGGCAGGGAAGGATCTCAACCGTTATATTCCGTCTTTGGGCAGGGTGCCGCCGGTTGACGACCCGGCTCACGCGTTCTGCACGGAGATGCAATGTAGAGGCGAACGGGAAAACGGTGACGTGTTCCTGGCGAACGTGTTTTTCTCCACTTATAAGACCCGGATGGGGTCTCGCCTTGCCGCCGTGGTTGTCGATTCGTCTGAGGAACTCCGCGACCGGGAGGAGTTCAGCCGCCAACAGCTCCTGGCTGGCTCGCGGGTGCTGGCGGGTGCGGTTTCGCATGAGATTCGTAATGTGTGCGCGGCGATCTCGAATGTCCACGAGAATCTGACCCGGAGCGGGATGTTGGCAAGCAATAAAGACTTCGGCGCACTGGGATTACTGGTGGGGACGCTCAATAGGATTGCCTCCTTGGAGCTGAAACAGAGCACCGCTAAGCTGGCGGTGGGCGCGGTTGACCTGCGAGAAATTCTGGATGACCTACGGATCGTTCTCGAGCCTTACTCGCGCGATTCAGATATCGAGCTCCAATGGAGCGTTCCCGAAAGCTTGCCTCCCGTGCAGGCGGATCGTCACAGTCTGCTCCAAGTCTTGCTGAACCTTACCAAGAACAGCGAGCGGGCGCTGGCAGACTGGCCGCTGAAGCGCATCTCGATCGCTGCGGTAACCGGCGACCGAAAGCTCTCGATTCGCATCCGGGATACGGGCCCAGGCATCTTGTTACCCGACAAATTGTTTCAGCCATTTCAAGACGGTGCCGATTCGGCAGGACTGGGCCTGTACTTGTCGAGGGCCTTCATGCGTTCGTTCGGTGGAGATCTCCGGCATGATGTCAGCGTCCCGGGGTGCTGTTTCGTGGTGGAATTGCTGCGAGCCGATTGTATCGAAATGAATGAAGATGCCAGAGCGAGACATGCCTCCAATTCGACTTCTGCTGGTTGACGATCACTCACTTTTCAGGGAGAGTCTGGCGAGGCTTCTTGAATCGGAACCGGGGTTCGAGATGCTGGGCAGTTGTGCCAATGTGACGGATGCGTTGGCCCTGGTCGAACGCAATCCCATAGACGTGGTGCTGCTGGACTTCGATCTGGGACGCGAGACGGGCAACTCTTTTCTTATAGCCGCCCGCGCGGTTGCTTTCCGGGGTAGGGTACTTTTGGTGACGGCCGGCATGAGCGAGGCCGACTGCGCACAAGCACTCAAGCTGGGAGCCTCCGGAATCTTTGAAAAGCGCGATTCGCCGCTGGCGCTCGCGCAGGCCATTCGGATCGTGGCAGCCGGTGGAACATGGCTAAACCGGGTTCTTGTCCAGACGATCGTCCAGCAGGCTGACCATCCGGAATCAAGCAAGGCCCCGAAACCGCTCACGGAACGCGAACGCCAAGTGCTTCAAGGCGTCTATGAGGGTCTCAGCAACAAGGAGATCGCACAGCAACTTTCCGCTTCGGAAAGCGCGATCAAGTCCTCCCTGCAACAACTGTTCGCCAAATGTGGCGTGAGAACACGGAGTCAGTTGGTGCGCGTGGCGTTGGAGAGGTCATCCCTGCCCGGCTGATGGACTCGGCTTTCTCAACAGCTTGTTGCCGCGTCGCATACGTACGTGAAGCTGCGAGCTTTGCGAGGTAAGGTTCTTTTCTCCCTCACTCTGTCGGACCTTAAGGATGACTGCTGATCGCGGCAGATATCAGCTCCAAGGCTGAAATCGCGTCCACCGCTGTGGCACAGCCTTCAGGCTGTGGTCTGGGTCGGCGCTCGCTCACCTTCGGTATGGCCACCTTCGATCACTACGACAATCGGCATTCATCGGTTTTAATCGGCGGCCAATATTAAGGAGCGGACCCTTGCCGCCTCTCGCCTCTCAAGATAGACTCAATACACTTCTTGCACGAGGAGCTGAACTATGCCGCACTTCAATCCCTGCCAATCCGACGAGCCTTCATCCGGCTTGCGCCGCCGTGATCTCCTTCGTGCTGCTTCGCTTCAAGCACTGGGCCTTGGCATGGCCCATCTTCTCGGGGGCGATGCGAAGGGTTCGGTCGGGTTCGCCCGCCCGGATGCCGCCTGCATTCTCTTGATGTTGGTCGGCGGACCGTCGCAGCTCGACACCTTCGACATGAAACCGGATGCTTCGTCGGAGGTCCGTGGCCCTTACAGGCCGATCAAGACCAACGTCCCCGGCATTGAGATCTCCGAGATCTTCCCTCGCACCGCGAGGCAAGCGGACAAGTTCGCCATCATTCGCAGCATGCATCACGACGCTATCCCGATGCACGACGCGGGCCATCAACTGATGCAAACCGGGCGGGTCTCTGAGGCCGGCATTGAGTATCCACACATCGGCTGCGTTCTCTCCCGGCTGTGCGGATCGAAAGGCGTTGCGCCATTCCATGTGCTGCTGCCCGGTCCCGTTGTCAACACGGGTGGAGGCCTGTCCCACGGTCAGAGCGCGGGCTTTCTTGGAGCGGAGTTCGATCCGTTTATCGCTGAGCCAGCGAGTCCTGGCCCGCGGCTTATGCCTTCCGCAACCAGCGAGGCCTTCAACCTCAACCGCGAGCCGGAATCCGTGCGCGAAAAGTACGGCCTGAACCGCTTTGGACAGAGCTGCCTGATGGCCCGGAGATTGGTCGAGGCCGGTACTCGCTTTGTGACCGTGAACATGTTCCAAAGCGTCTTTGACCAACTCACGTGGGACATCCACGGCTCCAAGCCGTTTAGCCCCATCGGCGCCTACGGTGGCCGGGTCGGTCCCATGTTCGACTTGGCGTACAGCGCGCTCCTGCAGGATCTGGCCGACCGGGGTTTGCTGCAGAACACCATGGTCGTGGCAACCGGAGAATTCGGCCGGACCCCCCGGATCAACGCAGCAGGCGGACGCGACCACTGGCCCCAGTGCTGGAGCCTGCTGATGGCAGGCGGTGGTATCCGAGGCGGCCAGGTCATCGGCGCGTCGGACGAAACTGCCTCCGCTCCCAAAGACCGGCCCACCACCCCAGCCGAGATCGCCGCCACCATCTACTATTCCTTCGGCATCGATCCCGCCACTGCCCGGCCCATCCAGGAGTTGCTGATTTGACTCTAAATCACTAATGGTTAGTAGTTTACAGCGCTTTTGCGAAACGAACTTCAGCCCGCACTGCCTTCCACAATTTTCGATCTAAGTCATTTATAATCAGATAGATGAGTTCGAACGCGAACCCCATGGGGAACCCAGGCC
>JBAUOG010000467.1:0-5093 GCA_049579625.1 Bryobacteraceae bacterium | reverse complement strand
GGCCGAGTCGTTGCGCAACACGGCCGGCCCGCTTTATACGTTGGTGCTGAATAAGTTTTACGTCGATGAAATCTACGACGCCGTCCTACTCAAGCCGCTCGCGTTTATCTCAAAAGTGGTCCTGTGGCAGGGCGTAGATGAGAATTCGATCGACGGGTCCGTGGATGGTTGGGGACGACGGGCCAGGGATCTGGGCGGCGTACTGCGGCACCTTCAATCGGGAAGCATCCGGAACTACGCCACCTGGGTGCTGACAGGTTCGCTGCTGGTCATCCTGATTATTGGGTTGGCGGGAGGGATACGATGAGCATGCTGCTGATTGTTCTCTTTCTGCCGCTGGTTGGTTTCTTCCTGCTGTTGGCATTGCCGAAGAATTCCACCGCCGCGTCACCGCTCGCTCGCGCCATCAGCCTGTTGACGTTCGTACTGTCACTTGGCTTGGTCGGCGCGGTCTACAAGTCGCCGGTCGGTTTCTCGAATGTCATCGACATTCCGTGGGTTGATCTGGCGGGCATTCGCTTCCACCTGGGCGTCGACGGAATCAGTCTCTGGCTCATCGTGCTGACCACTCTGCTAGTTCCCGTTGGTGTTTGGATTTCGCAAGAACTGATTGCCGATCGGTTGAAGACGTTTCTCGCGCTAATTCTGTTGTTCGAGTTTGGTCTGATCGGCGTGTTTGCGGCGGTCGACCTGTTTGTCTTCTACGTGTTCTGGGAGGTGGCCCTGATCCCGATGTACCTGATGGTCGGCGGCTGGGGCGGCGCGAGGCGCATGTATGCCTCGGTGAAGTTCTTCGTGATTACCATGCTCGGGTCGGTCATGATGCTGGTCGGCATCATCTATCTCTACACCCGCGCCAACACGTTCGACTACGCCCAGATCCTGAGCGCGTTGAATTCCGGCCGGCTCGTGCTATCTGCCGACGAACAACTCTTCCTGTTTCTCGCCTTCTTTTTCGCTTTTGCGATCAAGGTGCCCATCTTCCCGCTGCACACCTGGCAGCCACTGACCTACTCGGAGGCGCCTGCGCCAGCAACATTCCTGCTGGCGGCCGGTATGTCGAAGATGGGAACCTATGGTCTGCTCCGCTACTGCCTGCCGCTGTTTCCGAATGCCGCGCACCGATGTGCAAGCTGGATTGCGGTGCTCGCCATCATCGGTATTGTTTACGGTGCGCTGATTGCGGTGGTCCAGCCGAATATCAAGCGCCTGATCGCGTATTCGTCGATCAGCCATTTGGGGTTCGTGGTGCTCGGCATCTTCACGTTTGAGCAACTGGGCGTCGACGGGGCGGTTTACCAGATGGTGGCGCATGGCATATCGACCGGAGCGCTGTTTGTGCTGGCCGGCTACATGGAGAAGCGCCGCGGCTCGATGGAAATCGCCGATTTCGGCGGCTTGGCCACGCCCGCACCTCAGTTGGCCTCGGTTTTCATGATCGCCAGTCTCGCCAGCATCGGCCTTCCCGCGTTGAGCAATTTTGTCGGTGAATACCTGGTTCTGCAGGGTGCGGCGATCGCCAACTTCACTTGGGCTGTGTGGGCCGCGCTCGGTGTGATTCTCTCCGCCGCCTACATGTTGTGGATGTATCAGCGGACATTCCAGGGCAAGGCCGTGGATGGCAACGCGAGGTTTGCGGACCTGACCCCCGGGGAATGGGCGCCGCTGGTGCTGCTACTTATTCCGATGGTCTGGTTGGGAACGTACACGCAAACGTTCCTTCCCTCCATCAGTGCCGCCGACAGCCATTTGCTGGAACAGACCCGGATCACGGCGGAGTTCAAGGTGCGTAATAGCCATCCGAGGCCAGAGTTCGATCCGGTTCTTGTGCGGCCTCGCCCGGTCAATTACGTACAAACCGCACCAAGCATGCCGGCGGATCCGCCATCCCGCTACGAGCGGCCAGAGGAGCACCGCTAATGCACGAGATACATCCGCCCTCGGCCGCCGAATACATTCGCTTCCTGCCTGAGATCATTCTGACCATCGTCGGCGTTCTGGTGATGGTGCTCGAAGCCGTTACCAACGAGCGACAAAAACGATCGCTGGGCTTCCTGGCATTAGCCGGTGTGTTGGCCTCGATGTTGGCCGCCGCCTATGCTTACGGGTCGGCCGGCCAGGCTTTCCAGAACATGATCACCGTGGATGGTTACGGGACATTTTTCATCGAACTGGTTCTCGCCATCGGTTGCTTAACGCTGCTGGCTTCGTTCGCTTACCTGAAGCGCGAGGGCGCGGAAAGCGGCGAGTTTTATTCACTAATTCTCTTCTCGCTGGTCGGGCAATGCATCCTTGCCACAGCGAACGACCTCATCATGGTCTTCATCGGCCTGGAAGTCTCTTCCATTGCGACCTACATTCTTGCCGGCTATTTGCGCGATGACCGCCGAAATAATGAATCGGCGTTGAAATACTTCCTGCTCGGGTCGTTTGCAACGGCTTTTATGCTCTACGGCATCGCCTGGGTCTACGGCTTGATCCACTCGACTAATCTGGATGAGATCCGCCGCGTGCTGGCCGAGCCACACTCCCAGCAGGGCCTGTCGATGGTTCTCGTGGGAGTCGCAGCGGCACTCATTTTTGTCGGCCTCGCGTTCAAGGTTTCCGCCGCTCCATTCCAATCGTGGGCGCCTGACGTCTATCAGGGAGCCGCGGCGCCGGTCAGCGCGTTCATGTCCGCTGCACCCAAGGCAGCCGCCTTTGCGGTATTCTTCCGCGTCTTCATAACGGCCTTTGGACCCATCAATGAGCGATGGGAACCCCTCGTCTGGGCTTGCGCGCTGTTGACCATGTTCATAGGCAACTTCGCAGCGCTGACTCAGACCAACGTGAAGCGCTTGCTGGGCTACAGCTCCATTGCACACGCGGGCTACGTCCTGGTTGCGCTCACCGCTTACTCAACGCTTGGCATTTCGGCGGCGATGTTCTATCTGGCATCTTATGCGCTGATGAATGTCGGTGCGTTCGCCGTGGTGAGCCGCGTCGCTTCACGCCATGAGAAGTATGTCCACATTAGCGACCTGGCCGGGCTAGCCCGCCGTGAGCCCGCCACCGCCGCGCTGCTGACGGTATTCGTTCTCTCTCTCATCGGCGTACCGCTGACCGGCGGCTTCTTCGCCAAATTCTACGTGTTCCGCGCCGCGCTTGATTCGCACCTGATCTGGCTCACCATTCTGGGCCTTCTCAACAGCGCGGTGGCAGCGTACTACTATCTGAAGATTTTGGTAGCGGTGTACATGCAGGAGCCCGGCGAGGCCACAAACAATTTGCAGCCCTTCGCACCCGGCTTGCGCTTCACCATCTGGGCCGCCGCACTCGGCACTTTGGTGCTGGGAATCTTCCCCTCTACGCTGCTGACGTTTGTTTCGTCATCGGCCGCGGAAGTGACCAAGGCGCTTACGCCGTAACTCACGAGAGATCGAAGAGCGGCTAGAAATGCGACTGCAGTTCGCTGATGCGCTCTACCCGTAACAGCCGCGGATGGCTCTCCGGGACTTCCTCGTGCTCCAGGCTCCATGTACGCGCGTGCGGAACAAACACAGCATTCAGCCCCGCGGCTAACGCCGGGTTGATATCCGACTTGGGCGAATTGCCGATCATCCAAGTTCTTTCCGGCTGGAACTCTCGCTCCTTGGCAAGTTGGCGGTACGCTGACTCGTTTTTTTCTTTGACGATGGCGGTGTGTTGAAAATAGCGGCCAAGTCCCGACCGGTCTATCTTCAGACGCTGCTCTTCCGGATCGCCCTTGGTGAACAGCGTGAGATCATGCCTGGTCGACAGCACGGCGACCGTTTCTTCGACCCCGTCAATCAGCTCAATCGGCTTCTCCAGGATGTGATGGGCAAAATCCATCACCACCTCCAGATCGCGCGGGGAAATGTCCCGCTCCACCAGGTGTTGAAAGCACGCCGCCAGGTTCCGCGCAAAGTTGCGTGAGCCATAGCCGTAGACTTTTGCGTTCACGATCTCGATCTCATCCAGGACCTCGCGAACCTGCTGCGGAGACATGGACGAGTGGGCCAGGTAATCGCAAAACTGTTCGAACGCATCCTCGAAGTAGATGTTGTTTTCCCAGAGCGTATCGTCGGCGTCGAAAATCAGATTCTGCTGCATGGTCTACTTCAGTTCAGCAACGTGTTTGGCATGCCCATTGAGCGGGCCCACTCGGCGTGCAAGCCGGGTGAGTTCCTGTTTCGCCGTATATTCGGGCAGGATGGCTACCAAATACTCGAGCCGGTTGATCTCCGACCTCATGCTCAACAGAATCTGGCGCTTGTCGAGATCGGTCAGCAGTTGGCCTAGTTGGAAGCTCATTTGAGGGTCGTCCAGCCGGGGCTCAGCCAATAGCTCTTCGTCAACCGTCCGGCGGAGGTTCAGATAACCGACGATTGCCTGCTCCCGCAGCGCGAGAGGCACGTCTGACGCCTCTTCGTCGTTGAAGTATTCCACCGTCGCCCGCAAGTAAGACTTTTCATCATTGGGTGAAAGGACGGTAAACCGCCGCTGGCCGACCGCGATAATGTCCATCCGGCCGTCCGGGTAGCGCTGGATCACCCGATCCACGACGGCAGTGCAGCCAATATTGACGATTCCTTCCTCCTTGGCCATGACAATTCCGAACTCGCTCCGGTTCGGAATCACGTCGCCCATCAGCTCCTTGTACCGGTCTTCGAAGATGTGAAGAGGCATGGGCGTGGCCGGCAGCAGCACGGCTGACAGCGGAAATAGTGGAAGCAACTGCTCCGGCATGTTCTCATTATGGACTGCGGGTGGCCATACCTCAGGCCGCCACCCTCCGCTCAGGCCACAACGTGAAGGCCACTAACGTTTTGAAGTGTTCCAACGATATACTGGAGCCAAACTATGCGACGTGTGGAAGCGCCTTCTGGCGCACCGTGCATTGCAACGCGATCTCTCGGGAATTCTGTTTTCAGGACACGATCCGGCTCATGACGCTCAAGCTGAAGCGCACCCCTGGACTGTATCTCGTCGGCTTCATGGGCTGCGGCAAGTCGACCATCGGCCGGGAACTGGCCGATCAACTGGGCTGGCCCTTCCACGACGTCGATGCCGATATTGAAGCGCAGGAGGGT
>JBAUOG010000466.1:0-10834 GCA_049579625.1 Bryobacteraceae bacterium | reverse complement strand
TCTAAGGCCGGCTGAAAAAGGCCCTCACAGCCCTAAGACGTTGATGAAAAAGGGCCAAAAACCGCTCCCTTGCGGTCACGGCCGGAAGCGTTTGTGTTCGCTTGCAATGAGTTGCGGAGTCCAGACATTTGAGGGCGCAAGGGAAGACGGCCTTTTTCATCAACGTCTAAAGGCTGTGCCACGGACAAGACCTTTCCATCGGTTGGCCCTCCATGGCTGCCGGCGGTACAACGGAGTTCTTCGCCAATCAGGGTTCGGGCGGACGGTCCAGGTTCACTCGGAATGAGGGTGGGCGATAGCCGGGAGGCTGGTTGGCCTCAGGTACGGCGATGGTGTTCCCGTCGCGCAGCGAAGTGTAGTGGGGCGACATGATCTCGACACCCGCCGCATTGAATTGGTCCTGAATATTCTGGTGCAGCGCTGAGGCGATATTGTCCATGTGGTTGGCGGCGGCGGTATAGACGTTGATTTGATAGCTGACGAAGAAGTCGTTGAGTGCGGTCTGGAAGACGAAGGGGCGCGGATGGTTCAGCGTGTCCGGCGTAGCGGCGGCGGCCGCGATTAAAAGCTCGTGGACCTGCCGCCACGGCGTATCGTATCCGATGGTGACGCTGGAGTGCACAATGAGGCCGACGTCACGCGCCGAAGTGCTGTAGTTCAGGATGTGCGAGTTGAGGATGGCCGCATTCGGGATGGTGATGAATACGTTCTTGATGGTCCGGACGCGAGTGACCAGTAAGCCCTTCTCGGCGACATCGCCCACCGTATCCGCGATTTTCACGCGATCGCCTAGGTGGTAGGGGCGCATATACGTAAGCATGGCGCCGGAGATCATGTTGGCGACGGCCGACCCTGAGCCGAACGAGAGCAGCACGCCGAACAGGATGGAGATGCCCTTAAACGCGGGCGAACTGGAGCCCGGCAGATAGGGGAAGACCACGACCATCGCCACGCTGAAGATAACGATATTGACCAGCTTGGAGGTGGGCTCCGCCCAATCAGTATCGAAGCCGCTGAAAGTGATTTTGCCGTCGCGGATTTCTAGAAAGATCAGGCGGTTGAGCTTGAGGACGAAAAAGGTGATGAACGAAATGACGATGACGAAGAAAAGGTTGGGCAGGTAGGCAACGAACTCCGCCCACAGGACTTGGAGCGGAGCTAAGAGCCAGCCATAGAAAGAAACCACCAAGCCAGCGGTGTTCGGGAAGATCCCAAAGAGAACACTGACATAAGCCTGAAGCAGTAACACGATGACCAGCCATCGAAGCGCACCTTGGGCGGTGAGCAGGACAGCGGCCACGCGCCGGGGGGTAATGATGGCGGAAAGGGCATGTTTCTTCAGTCGTAGGGCCCTGGTCCATGCGAGGAGATGCCGGCGGATCGCGCGGTGGAGCGAGGTCAGCCCAAACAGCAGCGCCACGAGAACCGCCGTAGCTGCCAGCGCATAAAGGATGTACTTGACGACATTCCTGACACTCCAATCGCTGCGGTACTGAATCACCGCGTCGCGCATGTTCGCGGCAATTTGAGCGGCGAGTTCAGGCTTGGAGAGGTGAGCGGCGGCGGCATCCGCATCCGTCACCAACATGAAAACGATATTGCGGGCGAAGATAAGTGTGCCGTGTCCGGAAAGCTCTTCGGACCGAATCAAGTCAGGCGACAAAGAGCGGTCTTCAGCGAACTGTTCCAGACGCTGCGCGATCGCCTTGGCACGGTCGGGGGCAGAGAAGCCGACCCTCGGCGCATAGACTACCGCGACCGTGCGGCCCTCGAGAACCACCGGAAAGCCGGTGTTCAGCTGATCGCCTTCGGATTGTTGGGCGGCTAGCGGAAGGACGAGCGCCAACAGCATGACGCCGGGAATCCAGTGCTTCAAGTGGCGGAACGTAGCGGAGCCATCAAACATTCAAGCGTGTCCTTGCTTGGAACCAAGATACGCTATGCGCGTTGCTATTCCCAAGCGCTGCAAACGGGAGAATCGGAGGGCGCGAATTCCCACTACATGGAGTGGATCTTCTGAATAATGGCTGGGAGGGCTTCAAGCAGTGAGGAAAGGGCAGCCGCGAAGACCGCCACCGTTATGCAAACGAAGACAAAATAGTGGCTTCGCGCGGCTCCGCACCTGGGGCAGACGCGCTTCAGCCAGAAGAAGGGAACGTCGCAACGGCGGCAGTGAGTTCTAGTGAGCCGTCTTCGTCGCACAATCCGTACGGTAGCGATGATGTCCAAAGGATGACTTGTTTCCCGTCAAACATACAACATCATAAGAAGTACTAAGGGTACTGGTGGGGCTTAATTAGGTCGAAAAGGCCGGCGGTAGACCAAAACTCCGGCCTAATCTGTGGAAACCTTCTTTTCGATCAAGTGGGTGATGTGTTCCAGGAACGCTTCCACGGATTGCACTCCCTGGTCGCCGTGCTTCCGATGCCGGACCGAGACTTGGCCGGATTGGGCCTCGCGGTCGCCCACAACCAGCATGAACGGGATTTTCTGCAATTGCGCTTCGCGGATCTTGAAGTTCACCTTCTCGCTACGATCGTCCAAGGTGACGCGCAAACCGGCATTCACCAAGCGCTGCTTCAGTTGCTGCGCGAACTCGTTCTGCCGGTCGGTGATGGGGAGAATGATCGCTTGAACCGGCGCCAGCCATACCGGGAATGCGCCGGCATAGTGTTCAATCAGAATGCCGAAGAAACGCTCGAGCGAACCGTACAGTGCGCGGTGAACCATGAGCGGCTGATGGGATTTCCCGTCCTCGGCAATGTATTCAAGGCCAAAGCGCCGGGGAAGCGTGAAGTCGAACTGGACCGTGGAGAGCTGCCAGAAGCGGCCGATGGCGTCGACCAGCTTCACGTCGATCTTCGGCCCGTAAAACGCAGCCTCATCGGGTGAGAATTTCACCTTGAGGTTGAGGCGATCGGCGGCTTGCCGGAGCGCCTTTTCGCCGATCGCCCACTGGTCGGCTGAGCCGTCGTACTTTCCGCTGGCTCCGCCGTCCCATGTGGAGAGTTCCGCTTCGTATTGGGTGAAGCCAAAGGCCTCAAGCGTGTCGACGGCGAATTGAAGACAATTCACGACCTCATCTTCAATCTGTTCGGACGTGCAGAAGATGTGCGCGTCATCCTGCGTGAAGCCGCGAACGCGGAGCAGGCCGTGCATCACGCCGGAACGCTCGTAGCGGTAGACAGTACCCAACTCGCCCAGCCGAACCGGGAGGTCGCGATAGCTGTGCAGCCGGTCGCGATAGATCAGGATGTGGAACGGGCAGTTCATGGGCTTGAGCTGGTACTCAGCGTCGTCCAGATCCATCCGCTTGAACATGTTTTCGGAATAGAAGTTGTAGTGACCGGAGGTCTTCCAAAGATCGCTGCGGGCGATGTGTGGCGTGTAAACCAGCGAGTACCCCCGCTTGACGTACTGGTCGCGCATCCAATCTTCCAGAATCCTGCGGATGGTTCCGCCCTTGGGATGGAAGAAGATCAGGCCAGGGCCAGCCAGGTCTTGAATACTGAAGAGATCAAGTTCCTGACCGAGCTTGCGGTGATCGCGTTTGCGGGCTTCTTCGAGCCGGTTGAGAAACTCGTCGAGTTCTTTCTGGGTGAAGAACGATGCGCCGTAGATGCGCTGCAGCTGCGGATTCTTTTCGTCGCCCTTCCAATAGGCTCCGGCGATGGAGAGCAGTTTGAACGCCTTGAGCTTACTCGTGGAAGGCACGTGCGGGCCGCGGCAGAAGTCGATGAAGCCAGGACCAAGGGTATATTCCGTGAAGACCTCGTCGGCTTTCTCCTCGATGAGCTGCCTCTTCATCCAATCGCCGGCATACTTCCGGAGACCGTCGTCCTTGCGTGTGAGCCGGCGCTCGTAGGGCAGATTGCGAGCCTGTATCTCGTGCATCCGCTTTTCGATTTTCTCGAGATCTTCGGGCGTGAATTTCGTGGCTCGCTGGAAGTCGTAATAGAAGCCGTTGTCGGTGGGCGGACCGATGCCAAGCTGGGTTTCGGGAAACAGTTCCAGCACCGCCGCGGCCATCAGGTGGGCGGTTGAATGGCGATAGACGTACAGGGCCTCCGGATCCTTGCTGGTCAAAAGCTGGAGGGTGGAATCGCTTTCCAGCGGACGGCTAAGGTCCCACAGTTCTCCATTAACCTTGGCCACCAAAGCGGCGTCAGCGAGGCGCGGGCCGATGGATTGTGCCACATCCAGCGGCCTCACTCCCTCGGGCAAGTTCTGTTGGCTGCCATCCGGCAGTGTAATAGTAATACTGCTCATTCGATAGGGATCCTTCAGTGAAGAGAAGCAAAGCCGACTCCGCTGCGCCGCAGCGGTTAGGTTTGCCGGCGGCAGCTAGGAATGCGATCACTCTTAACGTAGCAAACGGAGAAGACTGGCCACTAAAAACATATAGCCCGAAACCGCATTCGTACGGCCCGGGCTTTCGGAGTAATCGTTAGTGCTTGCTTATGCTTGCAAACGACGTCGCCTTACGGCAAGAACGCCCACCAAACCTGCGAGAGCAGCCAAGCCGAAAGTTCCCGGCTCAGGCGCACCCGGAGGATCCGCAACTAGAGGCGAAGGGGTGACCGGAGGCGGGGGAGGCGGCGGCACGTAAGCAGTCCAAATGACGGTGAATGTTTCGGTGTATCCCGAAAGGCTCAACCCCGAAGGGATAGTGAGGCCCGTGTCGATTTCCGAGGAGACAAAATGGGGAGACACTGAAGTGGGGCCAGAGTTGGCATTACTGAAGAGAGCACTCGTCAAGGTCCAGGGTCCGCCGCCCGGAGTCGTGGATGTCGTGAGCACCGCACCAGTTCCTCTTCCACTGATGGTCGTTTGGATACTGCTAACGGAGGCACCGGCATTTCCGCTCACAGCAACATCAAAGTTAGCGCCAACGTTACCGGTGAAATGGGTGCCATTCGCACCATAAACCTGAACCGCAAATGTGTCAGTGCCGGAGGTAGCACTATACGGGTTAACGTTGATGTTTACCGCAGGATTCAGAGTCGTGTTGCTGAGAGAGATTAGGGAAACGGTAAAGTTCGTGCCGTCAACCGACGCCATACAGCTATCGCTCACGTTTACGAGCAGGTTTGAGTAACATGAGCTGGTCGCGAAAGCCGAGAGACTTGCGCCCAACATCAGTACCAAAACCGATATGACTTTCTTCATTGGCAGCCCTCCGATTAGACTGCGCCATTAGATTGAGAGAGAGCAGTTTGCGGAACCGTACCATCGGTTTCCGCCTTGACCCTAAGTGTAGTCTGGTCCAATTAGCACTGTCAATAGATATGTCCAGAGATATATCCAGATCCAAGAAAAATAATGACTTTCGACAAATCCCGCCAGATCTACGGGGCCTGCTTTCGGTCCTGGTACGGTGTACTCCTAGTTCTACTCCGTTCGTTTCCTAGGGTGTACTCCGGGTGGTATTATCACGCAAGAACAAATGCTTGGGGACCTGCTCACCGAAGGGCAAAACCCAGCGTCCGCCCGGATCGACGGCCTGTCGACGGTGGAGATGCTCAGGGTTATCAACGAGGCTGACCGTGAAGTAGCTTACGCTGTTGAACGCGAGATCCCTGCCATAGCCAAGGCAATCGACCAAATCGTGATGCGGCTAGAGAGCGGCGGTCGGCTGTTTTATGCGGGAGCCGGGACCAGCGGAAGGCTTGGGGTCCTCGACGCATCGGAGTGTCCACCCACCTTTAACACCCCTCCAGAATTGGTACAAGGGGTCATCGCCGGCGGGGATCGGGCGCTCCGGACGTCGGTGGAGCGGGCCGAAGACAGCCCCGAGCAAGGGAGAATAGACCTTGCGGAGCGCGGTTTCATGAGCCGGGACAGCCTGGTTGGGATCGCAGCCAGTGGAAGAACTCCCTACGTGCTGGGAGCGATTGCCTACGCCAAGGAAATCGGAGCATTAACGATAGGTCTCAGCTGCGTGCCTGATTCGCCAGTTGGCAAGTTGTCAGACATTGCGATTACGCCAGCGGTCGGTCCCGAGGTGATCACCGGTTCCACGCGGATGCGTGCCGGAACGGCAACCAAGCTGGTGCTGAATATGCTGAGCACGGGGGCCCTGATCCGGCTTGGCTACGTCTACGGGAATCTGATGGTCAACCTGCAACCCACCAACGTGAAGCTGGAGGACCGGGCGAAGCGAATCATTGCCCGCGCGGCGGGGACAAGTTACGACGAGGCAGGCGAACTCCTGCGCGAGGGCGGGTCGGTGAGGGCGGCGATCGTGATGAAGAAGCTGGGCGTCGATCGCGCCGAAGCGGAACGCCGGCTGGCCGAAGCGAAGGGAAAGCTCCGGCCAGCGCTGGGCGAGAATAAGGCGTCGGTCGACGAAGCATAGCACCCGCCCAAGTCGAAAACACCGGCAGAGACAGATATGGACAAATTCAGCATTATTGGGGGAGTACCGCTTCGCGGGGAGCTGGCAGTGAGTGGGGCGAAGAACTCTGCATTGCCAACCCTGGCGGCCTGCCTCCTGACCGCCGGCGAAGTCACGCTCAGCCGGATCCCACAGGTCAAAGACATACAGACCATGGAAGGTCTGGTTCAGTACTCCGGCGCTTCTTTGGAGGATGTTGACGGGACGGTGCGGGTGAAAGCGGACCGGTTGGACCGGCCCGAGGCTCCGTACGAAATCGTCAAGACGATGCGCGCTTCGAGCCTCGTGCTGGGACCTCTGGTAGCGAGGACGGGACGGGCGCGGGTCTCGATGCCCGGCGGCTGTGCCATTGGCGCCAGACCCATCAACCTGCACGTGAACGCCTTGGAACATCTCGGCGCAACTATCGAACAGGCGCACGGGTATGTGGAGGCAAGCGCGCCAAACGGCTTGCGAGGCGGCGCCATCCACTTTGACCGGATCACGGTGACGGGTACCGAGGACGTCCTGATGGCTGCGGTTTTAGCGAAGGGCGAGACGGTAATCTCCAACGCGGCGCGCGAGCCGGAAGTTCAGGACTTGGCGGCGCTGTTGACAAAAATGGGGGCCAGGATTGAAGGCGCGGGCACCTCGACCATCCGTGTGCAGGGCGTCGACGAACTGCACGGAGCCGAGCACGCCATCATCGCAGACCGAATTGAGGCAGGAACGTTTCTCTTGGCCGCGGCCATTACGCACGGCGACGTATTGGTGACGGGTTGCGTGCCGGAGCACCTGACGGCCTTGCTGGTGAAAATGCAGCGGGCCGGGGCCGAAATCACTCAGGAATCGCCCACGTCACTGCGTGTGCGCTGTGAGAAGCGCCCGAAGTCCGTGGACGTGACAACCGAAGAGTACCCAGGGTTCGCGACGGACTTGCAGGCTCAGTACATGGCATGGATGGCTGTCGCGCACGGAATCAGCTTCATCACCGAGACCATCTTCGAGAATCGATTCATGCATACGCAGGAGTTGGCGCGCATGGGCGCGAACATCCGGATCGAGGGAAGGCAGGCGATTGTGGCCGGTGAAACCAGACTGACGGGGGCCCAGGTACTGGCATCGGATCTCCGGGCGAGTGCATCCCTCGTGCTGGCCGCGCTGGTGGCCGATGGCGAGACGGAGATCGACCGCGTGTATCATATCGATCGCGGATACGAGAACATTGAAAGCAAGCTGGCGGGCGCCGGCGCGCGTATTGAGCGAATCCGCTAGAGCGTTTCGAATGAGCACACCGGTTAAACATCACAGCGCAGGCTTCCTGGCCATTGTAGGCGACGCGAAGACGCGGATTCATGAGATCGATATCGAGCAGTACAAACGGATGCGTGAAGCGGGCAACGCCGGGCTGCTGATCGACGTGCGCGAAGACCATGAGTGGGAGGCTGCCCATGCCGCCGGAGCCATCCATTTGAGCAAGGGCATCATTGAACGCGACATCGAGACCGCGGTGCCCGACAAGGGAACCAGGATGGTGCTGTACTGCGGCGGCGGATACCGCTCTGCGTTGGCTACCGACAATCTGCAGAAGATGGGCTACACGAATATCCTGTCCCTGGATGGCGGCTGGCGCGCGATTGAGACATCCGGGCTGCCATTGGAAAAGGGCGAAGCCGGCTAACTCAGGACGGCTTCCAAGGTTCCCGCAACGCTCAGCAGCAACGGTTCGCTGAACGGGGCGCCTATCAATTGCAGCCCAATCGGGAGACCGGATTTCGACTTGCCGCAGGGCATGGCCAATGCCGGATCGCCCAACAGGTTTGCCGTCCGCATCAAGCGAGTCGACGCCATCCGCACATCTTCCTCGGCGCCATTGATGTTTACCGTGGTGTCGGTCAGGAGCGGCGCAGTGATTGGCGTCACGGGCACAGCGAGGACATGCACTTGCTGCCAAACCGCATTGAACTGGCGTCGGAAGATGCTGCGCAGACGTTGCGCATTCACGTATTCCGTGGCCTGTATCAACCGGCCTTGCTCCAACAGATTCCAGGTGGCGGGGCTAAAGCGGCTGGCATCCCGCTCCCTAGTGTAAACAGCTGAGGCCTCGGCCAGCTGAATCACTATTTGGGTGGCATTGATGGCGGCAATATCAGGCACTTGGATCTCGCGAGTTTCGGCGCCCAGCTTCTCCATGGCGGCGATGGCCGCCTTCACCGACGTCTCAACCTCGGTGTCAATTCCGCTGAAGAAGAAGTTGCTGGGCACGCCGATTTTCAAGCCATCGAGACGCTTCTGTGGCTCGGCGGTGTACGCCGCGACAGTCTCCGCGGCGGAACTGGGATCTCGGGGATCATGGCCAGCGATCGCCGACAAGGCGAGCGCGCAATCTTCCGCGCAGGATCCAAGCGGCCCGACGTGATCGAAGCTGAACGACAGCGGCAGAACGCCGTAGCGGCTGACACGGCCGTAGGTGGGTTTGATGCCTGTGACGCCGCAGTAGGAAGATGGCACACGGATCGAACCTCCCGTGTCGGTACCGAGGGACATGGGAATGATGCCGGCGGCAATGGCCGTCGCGGATCCTCCACTGGAACCGCCGGGGATGCGCTCCGGATCTCGTGCATTGTGAACGTATCCGTAGTGCGGGTTCTTGGAAGTAATGCCGTAGGCCAGTTCGTGAAGGTTCGCCTTGCCGATGGACACTGCGCCCGCGACCGCGAGCTTTTCAACGGCCGTCGCGTCGCGGTCCGGAATGAAGTCGCGAAAAACCAATGACCCGGCCGTGGTGCGAAGGTTTCGGGTGAAGAAAAGGTCCTTATGCGCGGTGGGGACGCCGTGCAACGGCCCGCGGTCGATACCCGCCGCGAGCTCGCGATCGCGCTCCGCAGCCGTCTCGAGCGCGCGCTCCGCGTCAAGCGTTATAAATGCATTGAGTTCTTTGCCGATGCCCTGCGCTTTCCCGATGGCATCCTCCACCAGTTCAACGCAGGAGACCTTGCCCGTGCGAAGCAGGCGGCCCATCTCGCGGATGGTCATGATCGTTGATTCTCCGCCGCCGGAAGAAGTGAGGAATTCGCAGCTGGGTCGTATGTCGTGATGGGCTCGACCTCCGGCGTGAGTTGAGACAGCAAAGGAGTGAAGGCCTCGCGGATGCGTTCGACGGCGCGGCTTGGGTCGGGCAGCGAAGACGCCGGTGGCAGGGACTCGGGCATGGTCCTATTGAAGCAGCGTCGCGAGCCGGCTCGCAAGTGGTTCCGGCGTTATCATGTTGCCGTATGTCGCCAGTCGCCGATGCTCAGACTGTTTCGCCGCTGACCTCTTTGCTGGAGGAGGAACGGCTGTTCCAACAATCCGTTCGCCAGTTTGCCCGGGAGCGTCTTGCGCCGCATGTGCGCGCGATGGACGCCGAAGGCGTCTTCCACAAGGGCCTGCTGAAGGAAATGTTCGCCCTCGGCTTGATGGGCGTTGACGTCAAGGAGGAATACGGCGGACAGGGTGGAAGTTTCTTCCAATCCATCCTGGCCATCGAAGAACTGGCGCGCGTTGATCCGGCTGCCTCGGTGATCGTCGACGTGCAGAACACGCTGGTCAATAACGCGATTGAGCGCTGGGGAACGGCGGATCAGAAGAAACGCTATCTCTCCCGGCTCTCGACCGACACGGTTGGGGCATATGCGCTATCAGAAGCGCAATCGGGCTCGGATGCGTTTGCGCTGGGAACTCGCACAGTTCTGGATGGCGATCACTACCGCTTAGGCGGACGTAAGCTCTGGATAACCAATGCGGCGGAAGCGGGCATCTTTCTGCTCTTCGCGACCATTGATCAAGCGGCCGGCTACAAGGGCATCACCTGCTTCCTGGTAGAGCGCGAGCTGGCTGGCTTCCAGGTCGGCAGGAAGGAAGACAAGCTGGGCATCCGAGCCTCCTCCACCTGCGAACTGATTCTGGACAATGTCCGCGTGCCCGTCGAAAACGTCATGGGCGAGCCCGGCAAGGGTTACAAGATCGCGATCGAGACGCTGAACGAAGGCCGCATCGGGATCGGCGCACAAATGGTGGGCTTGGCCCAAGGCGCTCTGGACCACGCGCTGCGGTATTCCAAAGAGCGGAAGCAGTTCGGAAAATTGATTAGCGAGTTTCAGGGCGTGCAGTTCGAATTGGCGGACATGGCAACCCGGGTGGAAGCAGCTCGGCTGATGGTCTACAACGCAGCGCGGCTCCGCGATGCACGGCAACCGTTTGTAACCCAGGCCGCCATGGCCAAATACTACTCATCCACTATCGCAGAAGAGGTCGCCTCAAAAGCCATTGAGGTGTACGGCGGCGCCGGCTTCACCAAAGACTACCCTGTGGAGAAGCTGTACCGGGACGCCAAAATCGGGCGTATTTACGAGGGCACCAGCAATATGCAGCGCATGACCATCGCCAAGGCTCTGCTGGAAGCAACCAAGTAGCGAC
>JBAUOG010000465.1:0-5521 GCA_049579625.1 Bryobacteraceae bacterium | reverse complement strand
CGGGAGTTCCACCGCCGCCGGGAGTTCCACCGCCGCCGGGAGTTCCACCGCCGCCGGGAGTTCCACCGCCGCCGGGAGTTCCACCGCCACCGGGAGTTCCACCGCCACCGGGCGTCCCACCGCCACCGGGAGTTCCACCGCCACCGGGCGTCCCGCTCTTAGGAGGCGCGGAGGGTGGAGTTCCCTTCGGAGGCGCCGAAGGTGGAGTTCCTTTCGGCGGTGCCGAGGGCGGAGTTCCTTTCGGAGGTGCCGAAGGTGGCGTTCCTTTCGGAGGTGCCGAAGGTGGAGTTCCCTTCGGAGGCGCCGAGGGTGGAGTTCCTTTCGGCGGTGCCGAAGGCGGGGTTCCCTTCGGAGGGGCGGAGGGTGGTGAAGTTCCCGGAGGCGTGCTGGTGCTTCCGCCGGTCGCCGCGAATATGTTGGTGTGAGTCTGTGGCAACGGACGAGGCACCAGGTTACCGGCCAATCGGAAGGAACTCTGGGTCACCGGATTCGACACCGTGATGCGGGAGGCCGGGTTTGCTCCGACTGCCGGAAACGCAGCCGCCCGCGCGCTGGCAATTCCGGTCGGAGTCGGTTGCCCGCCGCCGTGAGCCAATCCTGCGGCTACCGCCGGTTTCGCCACTACGGCAGGTGCGGGCTTGGAAGGTTTGACTACCGCCGGTTTCGCCACCACGGCAGCTGTGGGCTTGGAAGGTTTAGGAGCGGCCTTTTGCGGCTTCTTGGCCCCTCCGGCAGTCTTCTTGATCGATGCTGATTTCGTCGCCATATTGTCGTACGCACCCTCGATTTACCGGGTCATTGGGGGCCAATGAGTTTGTCAGTCAAGTCCTGCGGTCGCTGTAATGGAAGCGATCGCCGTCTGGGCGGCTGCAGTTACTTCCGCCATGATAGAAACGATAGCGGTCTCGTAGACGCCGCAGCCGCACCCGCACGGCTGAGGCGTCGAAACAGGTTCGGAAAACATTTGTTGCGCGTTAGTCTGGCCTTCACCTGCGCACGGCGAGCCAGACCCGGTGCTCTGGCCGTTGCTGACCGGTGCTCCGCTACCGCCGTTCGGTGTGCCCGGACCGGACGGCGTTGGCATCGTCGCTTGCGGCGTTACGGGAGTACCGGGAGGGCGCGGAGGCTGGCTAACGGCGGGTGTAAATCCTCCCGGCGTCCCGTGTTGTGGTTGTGGTGCGGCCGAGCTCCGTGGAGCGGAGGGTACGCCTTGAGGAGTGTGAGGCGGTGCCTGCGGGGTCTGCCCCGCCGAAGGCGTCCGGCCTGCGCCCGGAGCGGTTGCGGCCGGCGGATGACCGGAACCCGGGGCGCGGCCGGGAACTGATTTCGGCGGTTGGCTCGAGCTGGGCGTAGACGTCGGAGCCGCATGCGGCGCGACGATTATCGGCGGGAGTTCACCGGGAGTCGGAAACTGGCCTTCGCCCTCGGGAGGGAACAGCGTGCCTACTTCCAGCGCCGCCACGGCACTGGCCTGCGACGGTTCCACGCGGCTCGTAGTCACCGCGGGACGCGCTGTTGTGAACGACCCGGCGCTCACTAAGGCGCGAAGTTGTGCATCGCTGAGATTGAGAGGCGCCCGTACGCTGGCGGGATCGTCTCGCAGCGCGTTGAGGACATTCGTATCGGTCGCGGCCTGCCGGGCGAGTTCGGCAACTTGATCCAGCGGCATTCAATCCCTCAAGCGCGGGCATTGCCCGCAAACATATTCTTGACAGAGGATAAGCTTGTCGTCTCACCCTTTACGCCCAAACAGACCGTATGGGCGTTGAACATTTCGATTCTGGAGTAAAATCGCATTTGTGTCAATCGGTTTTTTTAAATCGGAACATTTCGGGTCGTAATATCCTGTATATTTTCTCGCCTGTAAAATGAAACGTTTTACCGGATTGACGTTTTCCGTTTTCGAGTAGAAAATCGGGAGTTCCCGGGCCGCCGGCAGACTGGGTTTCAGCATGGAAAAGCGAGCTAACCTCAGGGTTTCGTATTGCACGACCTGTCATGGCCGTCTCTGGCAGATTGCCCTGACGATCGTCGATAATCTCGCGCGTCTTCGTCCCGACGAAGAACTCGTCCTCATCGATTACGGCAGTCGGGACGGGCTGGCCCGCTACATCGAGTCGTCGCCGGCATGCCAGGCCGCGATGGAGTCCGGGCGGCTGGTTTATGGGCGAATCGAAGCGAAACATTATCATTGCCCGAGAGCCAAGAATCTGGCGTACCGCCTGGGACACGGCGACCTGCTGGTTAATCTCGACGCCGACAACAGCAACGAGGGCATGCGGCGCATCATTTCACGCCGCTACGCGCGGGGGCAGGACGTGGTGCTGCAGTTCGACGAAGGCCAGCGCGGCGATCCCTTGAGAGGCACCTTCGGCCGGATCTGCATACCGCGCTACTGGTTTTACCGGTTGGGCGGATACGATGAATCGTTCGAGCCCATCGGTCACCAGGACCAGGACCTGATCTGGCGCGCCAAGGCGGCTGGTCTGCGGCACACGTATTCGCAGACCGGAGGGGCTCCTCCCGTCCGGAATACGATGGTCGAAAAGGCTGCGCATACCGGGAAACGCAGTTGGCACGTCATGTGGCGCACCAACGAAAAGGCCAGCCGGAGGAATCTGAAGGAGGGCCGGCTGGCCGCCAATCCCGGCGGATGGGGCGCGGCCCGCATCGCCATCAACTTCAACGAGCTGCAGGATCTGGCCCCGGTTCTGCCGCAGCTCATTTCGGTGGTTCTGCTGCACCGCCGGCCCTCGGTCACGACGATTGCGACGCTAATCGAGCGCTATAGCGCGATGCAGGTCGTGGGCGAGATTCTAGTGGTGAACCGGAACCGGACCTTCACCATCGCGCCACCTGAAACCCCCGGTTCCAAGGTCAAGGTGATCAACGCCGCCGGCGAGTCGCAGCCGTTCCCCCGGCTGGCCGCCGGATCGCTGGCGGAATTTCCGGCGGTTCTGCTGACCAGCGACGACGTTTTCATCCCCGAAGAGTCGCTGAATCGGATGCATAAGGCGTGGTTCTCCCATTCGGCGGTGCTGCATGCCGTGACCGTCAACGGAGCCCCTGGCCGGTACGGCGAGGCCGATTTGTCGCTGGGTGCATTGTCTACCGTGGCCGCCTGTGTGACGGCGTTGTCTCACGGAGCCAGGCTGTGCGCGGAACTGGCCCCCGATCCCCCGCCCGGAACGGAAGACGTTCTTCTTTCCGCCGCCGGGCCCATCGAGTTTCATGCGTCGCCCGGGCTTGAAGCGACTTCCGGAGAACCGGCCGCCCGCTCATCGCGGCCGCACCCGGACTCTCTTAAACGAATCAGGCGGTGGGCACGTCTCAATGTCGCCAGCGGCGCCGGCGAAGAGTTAATCGTCGAAGCCGGACCCGCACCCCCGGCGCCGATTGTCTGTGAGCCTTTTTTTGCGCCCTCATCGAGGCACTCCGTTTTGTTTGCCGGCCCGTGGGTGGGCGAATTTGGTTGGGAGTTGTGCTGGTGGAACCCGATGGTTCGGGCCTATGCCGAACATTGCGAGCACGTGATCGTGGCAGCGCCAGAAGCGAGTCGTTATCTTTACGAGTTCGCCACCGAGTTTATTCCCCTCAAGACAGAAGGCTGGCGCTTCGCCGAAGGCCGCCTTCTCACCAAGGTGCCGCGCGTCTGCAACGGCAGCAAGGTGCTCGACCCCGCGGTTCTCTGGGAAGAGCTTGGCCTTCAGGAGTGCGACGCGTTGCGCACCGGGGAGTCCACGCTGACGCCCAAGAAGTGGCGCGATCTCGCTCCCGCATTTGCGGCGCGCCCCGTCGCGGATGTTCTGTGCGCGTTCCGCCCGGAGAAGACCATCGGCGACCGCATGGTATGGGGAAAGGATTATCCGGTCGAGCAGTGCGAAGAACTGGTTCGCCTGCTGCTAGCCGCCGGACTGAGCGTGGCGTGCTACGGGGGGTTGGATAATTATTGGTTCGAAGGAACCGCGGACCTGCGCGGGAACCCGCTGGAAGTGCAGTGCTCGGCGCTGAGCGCTGCGAAGTGCGCCGTAGGGCCCAGCAGCGCCCCGCTTCACCTCGCCAGTCTGAGCGGCTGCCCGCATGTCACCTGGTCTCGCATCAGCAGCGATATCGCCATCCGTTACGCCACGCTCTGGAATCCTTTCCACACGCCGGGGTGCTTTATCGGGGACGCGGAGCCGTCGCCGGCGGACGTAGCGCGGGAGGTGCTGCACACCATCGACGCGCCGGATGCCGGGGAACGGCGCTTATCAACTGTTTCAGCTTTGCGTCGGCAGGCGGCTGCCATATAGAGGCAGCACCTGGGCAAGCAGTTCCCGGTGCTCGCTGCTGAGGTCCGATTGGGTGGGCACTTCGACGTTCGCCAGGGGCCCCATGATATGTGCCTCGTCCCAGAGATTCAACCCGTGGAAGAACCGGATGTGCATCGCCGGGTCGTTGTCGATCGGCAGTCGCACGGCGAACCGCTTGGCAAAGACCGAATCGCTCCCGCGCAGCATGCCGGGATAGCGATAGGGCACCTTCCTCGGATGCAGGATGGACGCCTCGGCGCCGCGCGGATATTCCGCATAGCGGGAGCATCCATTCATCAGGCTGTGATGGATGCGCGTTCTCAGTAAAACGGCGGTATCTTCCCCTCGAGCCTGCATCTGCACCTCGATGCGCCGGGGATGATGCCAGTCGTCGTCATCCCAGTTGACGACGTAATCTCCGGTGGCGTGTTCCAGAGCCAGATTTCGCAGATCGCCGACGGTCTGCCAGCGGCTCTTATTCAGACGCAGTTCAAAAATTCGCGCATCGCCGGAAACGAGCGACTGTTCGCCGTGATTCACAATGAGCAAATTCTTGTTGGGGTAGGTCTGCGCCTTGAAACATTCGATGGCGACCCGCGCCATGCCGTAGCGTTCCCGGTGCAGGCCGGTAATCATCACCGCGGTAACGGGCGGAATCGCTTCGCGGAATGGGCCATCGCGCGGGCTGGCAAACGGTTCTCCCGGTTCCTGCATGCGACGGCTAACCGCAGCAGCCGGGTAAACCTCTTGCAGGCGATGCCTGGCGGCGAGCTTCGCCAATGCATCCAAATAAACGGGGGCCTTGGCCCGGGTGGTTCGCTTGCTCCACTCCCAGCGATTCCTCCAGATGCCGGCGGCACACCCGAAGCGCAGGGGACGCCGGGAGACCTCCGCTGCCGGCGTGCCGTTTGGAAATGTTTCCGACACGCAAGAGACCAGAAACACATCGTGATCGTCCCGAAATGTCGCCGCACCGTATTCCAGGTATCGGAGGAAATCGGGGACCACTACGGTATCGCCGTCCAGGTATGCGACGTACTCGGCTTTTGAAAAGGCCCGGTCGATAGCGGTGTAAGCCCGCTCGCTGAAGTTCTGCGCCTTCGGTTTTATGGCAATATGAATCTGCGCGAAGTCCGCGGATAGGGCAGCCGCCATGGTTTCATCCGCGCCGTCTTCCACATTCGCAAGAATCCGGTAATCTCCTATGCCGTCGCAGGATTGTAATGACG
>JBAUOG010000464.1:0-9342 GCA_049579625.1 Bryobacteraceae bacterium | reverse complement strand
ACCTGGCACAGCCTTCAGGCTGTGATTGGAGATTGTGGCCGCACTGGCAGACTTCAAACCAACCCCTCACAGCTTGTACATCGCCACAAGCTTGTTGTACTGTTCGGCCACCTTGGTGTCCCCGGCCAGCTGCGCCGTAGCCGCCTTAATCCGCAGCATCTCACCGAAAGTGACCAGTGAAAACTGGTCTCCCCCGCTGAAGTTCGGGAGGAACATGCGCGGCGCCGCCTTCACCGCCTCCGCCGTCTTTCCCAGCCTGTTCTCACACGCCGCAACCATCAGCTGCGCGTGCACATCGCCAGGGCTAGCCTGCAAGAGTTGCTGCCACAACGGCAGCGCGGAGTCGTAACGCCCGGCAACGAAGTACCCGTAACCGGACGTGATCTTCTTGCCGTTTGGATCCATGGGTGAAGCCTGCACCAGGGCTTCAAACTGGGCAGGCGATTCATCCCCTCGCGCCACCAACGACGCAACGATGGAAAAGATCTTAGGCACTCGGGCCGTCGCCAGTGGCAGCGCCGCATCTGCCAATTGTTTGGATGCCGCAAAGTTCTTGGCCATGGCTTCGTAGATCGCGGATTGGCTCAACCCCACGGAATGCAATTCCGGCCCTGCCAGTTCCGTGGACGTCAGCATGGCGATGGCCTTGGCACGCTCGCCTTCCGCTGCCAGGAAGGTGGCTCGGGTAAATGGAAGTAATGGGTCTCCTTTACGGGAAGCCGCATATTTCTCGACCTCCATATTCGCCCCTGCCGGATCGCCGGCGAGTAGCCGGCAAATAGCCACGCCAACTGCTGCCGACGGCTCCGTGGTGGAGCGAAACGTCTTTTCCGCCTCCGCAATATGTCCCGTTGAGAATTGGATCTCGGCAAGTGTGCGCGCCACATTGGGATCCTCCGGGCGCAAGGCCCGAAGATCCTCAATGGTCTTGATCGCTTCCCCTTCCTGCCGTGTATTGAGCAGAGCGGCGGCCAGCAACTGGCGCGCCTGAAGATTCGTCGCGTCCAGGCTTAGTACTTCGCGAAGACGCCCCATGGCCTCATCCGGCTTGTTCTCGCTGATCCGTAACTGCGCCAGCATCATCAAAGAAGAAACGTCACCGGGCGACAGCGCCAGCACCGCCGAAATTGCATTGCCGATTTCAGCCGGCGACGCCCCGGAGAGGCGGCGCGTCACCACATCCAGCCGGGCTCGGTCGAGCGGTACGAACTGTGTCCGGAATTTGTCGGCGCGCCCGGCAATCGCACTCAATTGCTGCTGGTCCTGCGCGTTCAATGAGTCCATCAGCGTCAGGTAGGCAAGACCGAAGCCGGGATCTGCCTCGATAGCGCTGCCGAGTGCCGCCATCTTCTGTTGGCTATTGGACGTGGATAACCCTTGCGCGTAGGCAGCCAGCGCGTTGTCGTTCTTCGTCGAGAATTCCCCCGCGCCCGGGTCAATCCGTTTCATCAACTGATTCGCCAGGGTGACGAAACCCTCCACCGGCATTCCTTCAACCGAGGCATGCGACAGTTCCTTCTGGGTCGCGAGGTCGGTGAGTGTTGCGGTTAGCACGAACTTTCCGTTCCGTGTTTCCACCGTCGACCGCAGGATGTACTTGGCTTGGGCCTGGCGAGCCATCGAATCGTTACCGACCAACAATGGCACGTACTTGTGCGATGTGGCCAAGTCCTGATAAGCAACCACGGCCAGGCCGATCCCGGCCCAACCGAGCGCGGATTCGGTGGTGAGCAGAGTCGCCGGGACGATTCCAACCCGCGTGAGTCCGGACGAACCTGGCCTTGAGCAGGAAGCCAGAGCGAGCAGGGAAACAGCCGCGGTCAGCGCAGCCAAGCGTTTGAAAAGAAATGTTTTAGATTGCAGACAAGCCTCAAAGTGGCTTTGGGGCGCTGGCCATCAACTCCAAAAAAGCGGGTTCGGTCTTCAGCGTGGCGAATTCCGGCATGCTCGGGATCTTCTCCCGTTCCTTCACGCCTTCCTCCAAAGCCTTACGCAAATAGCTTAGCGCGCGCTCATTTGCACCCGCTTTGGCGTAGGTTTTGGCCAGGTAAAGGTGGAACTTCGCACGGTCTTCCACGTTGCGCTCTTGCAGCAACTCGCCATACTGGCTGTGTCGCTCGAATACCTCGGGATCCAATGCCAGCGCCTGCGCATAGATATCAGACGCCTTTTCGAACTCGTGCCGCGAGAAGTAGGCTGACCCCAGATTCACCATGATCGAGGCCGACTTCGGCTCGAAGCGGAGTGCACGCTTGTAGTAGCCGACCGCTCGGCGATAGCTCTTCTCCGCGTAGTAGATAGTTCCAAGATTGTTGATCGCTTCCGCGTAAGACGGGTTGAGTTTGATCGCCTTCTCGTAGCTCTTCTTGGCATGATCCAACTGCAGCATCTGATGGAAGGCAATGCCAATCTTGTTGTTCAGGACAGCCGAATTCGGGTCGCCCTTACGATAGGCGTCGATCGCTTCCCGGTACATCTTCCGGGCCATGAAGATGTCGCCCCGCATCTCAAGCGTGAGCGTCGGTTGGGACTGTGCGGCTGGTACCGAGGGCACGGAATGCGGTCCCGTAAAGGCATTAGCGGTCAGCGGCAAAGGCTGCTGACCCGACGCAGAAATCGCGAGGGTGGCGCTGGCCAGAACAACGCGGAGAAAGCGATGACTCGAGATCATGCTGACCTCCTGAATGAACCCAGGATACACCCAATTGAGCGACATCGGTGCGCGGCTTTGACGGAGTTCTCCCGGCGCAGACCCACCCTTGCGCTGTCGCCAGTGGAGCCTATATCCTACTGGTCGAAGCCGCCAAACGCCGCCTCTCCACACAACCGCTTCTGCGCCGCACTGAACCTTGCGAGCAGCCCAATGCTTCTGGGCCACGCCAAGATTTCCGAGGCGCGCGCGTTCGCAGGCGCTTGTTTCGTCCTTCATCCACAGCCTCTACCGCGCACAGTTCCTACCGGTTCTTCGCCATCAACTCCGCCAGCAACTTCTTCGAGTTCTCGTCACCCCGCGTCAACTCAACCAACTGCTTCGCGTAAACGATGGCCTCCTTCAGGTGCCCCTTGTCGCGCTCAAACGTGACCAATCCGTAAAGCACTTCCCGATCCGCCGGCCGTTGATCGTGCGCCTTCTGCAACACCGTGATCGCCTCGTCCGGCTGTCCACCCGAGTTCAGTGCCACAGCGTAGACATAGTTGAAGCGGACGTTCGTGGGCGCCATCTCCGACGCTTTAGCGAATAATTCCAAGGCCTCCTTCTTTTGCCCTTGCCTGGCCTTCAGCAGACCCAGCACGTGAACGGGCTCACTCGCGTCCGGAGCAGCGGCCATTGCCTGCCGCAGCCATTTCTCGCCCTCGGCATCGCGTTGCTGCATTCGGTAGAAATCGGCTAGGTTCACCATCGCCGGGACAAAGTTCGGATCCAGCCGAAGCGCGGTCATCAACTCCGCCTCCGCTTCCGTCGACTTGTTCAGCTTCATGTAGAGCAGCGCCAGATTCATGTGGTTTTCAGGACGCTCGGCCGATACCATTTCCGAAGCAATCAATTCTGAAATGCCGCGTTCCAGGGCGGCCTTCTGGTCTTCTTGAAGCAGATCGGGTTGCGTCCCGGCCAGCAGGCGAGCCGCCTCGATGCGCACGGCACGGACCGGATCTGAAAGCAGTGACCCAGCCAATTTCACGCGGGCTTTCGGCGAGAGCGGCTCCATCGCCGTTATCGACTGGCTCCGCACCAGCGGATCGGCGTCCTCCGTCGCCGCCTGCACAGCCGGTATCGATTGCTCAGTCAGGTATTCGGGGAGCAGCGTGAGCGCCGTCGCGCGCGCAATCCCGGGCTTCTTGGTGTCGCGGATCAAGGCCGCCAGCGCGCCTTCGCCATCCACCGAACCGCGGCGCCCCGCCTCTATCGCCTCAACGAAGTGCGGCTCATGTCTACGATTCGGGCCGTACCATTTCACGACCGCCTCCACGGACCAGGCATTGGATTTGTCTTTGTGGCACTGGTTGCAGGCATTCGGCGTTCCATAGGCCACCGAGTAATCAGGCCGCGGCACGCGGAAACTGTGGTCCCGCCGCGCATCCACTCCCATGTATGTGCGCGTGGTCATGTGGCAGTTGACGCACACCCCGCCCGTTCCCGTTACTTTGTGATGCGTGTGCTCCTCACCCGCGAACTTGGCCAACGAGTGGCACTTGCCGCACACCGCGTTCAAGTTGGTTTGCGCCAGCTTCGCGCTATGAGAATCGTGGCAATCGCCGCAACTCACGCCCTGCTCGTACATCTTGCTCTGCAGAAACGAGCCGTACTCGTAGTCCTCTTCCTGGATCTGTCCGTCGGCGAAATAAACTCCCTCTTCGAGCAGGCTCGGCACATACGCGTCCGAATACGGCTGCCCCGGCTGGATGTCCTGCGTGATCGGGTGCCGCCGCGAATGGCACGGCGCGCAGGTGTTCACTTCGTCGCGGGTTCGCGGTTGTCCCTTCCAATGCATGGTTCCCTTGAAGGGCTCGATCGCCGCCCACATCCCCACCGGCCGCCTCAGAATAACCGTGAGGCCTGTCGCCCCTTCGCCGGGTTGATAGGAAGACTTCTTCTTATGTTCTTGTCCCCAGGCGACGTGCTTCGACCCCGGGCCGTGACAAGTTTCGCAGGAGACATTGATCTCCGACCATGTCGTGTGATAGCTGTCCTTCGCCAGATCGTAGTTCTTCTTCAGGTTGGTGGAGTGGCAATCGGCGCACATGTAGTTCCACGTCTGGTTGCGTCCGGTCCAATGCAGCGGGTCCGTGGAGGGCATCTTCTGATCGGCATACAAGTGATACCAGCGTTGCCCACCGAGTGCCGCGGTGTGCGAGTCCCAGGCCAGCACGAAACTCTGGTAGCGTCCCCGGGGGAAGGGCGCTAGATACTGTTGCAGCGGGTAGACGCCAAACGTATATGGAAGTTCGTAGTCATGCAGCTTCCCGTCGGGACCATCGGAGCGGACGTAATACTTCCCTTCCTTGGTCGAAAACGTCGACGTCACTCCGTCCTTGGTGAAGTTCGCGTTCTTGAAGTCGCCCAACACGGTTGAGTCGTTGGTCACTTGCATGGCCTGTGCGTGATGCGAGTTGAGCCAGCTCTGCACTTCGGCGGCATGACACTCCGCACACTTCTCTTTCCCCACGTAGGTAGCTGTTGACGCCTTTTGCAGCGTCTTCTGATGCACGAAGTAGATGCGCCAAAGCACAAAGCTGACGACGCCGACGCCCAGCAAGCCGAGCACGGGGACGACAATCTTTAGCCATTGAATGTGTTTCGGTGGTGGTGGAGGCGGCGGGGCAGGCTTGTTGGACGACGCTTGCGCGCGCTTTTTGTTGGACTTCTTCGGTGGCAACGTACCAATCTAACAGCCGGAGATTTCGCGCACCTTAAAGGTCCCAGCCCGTGCCGCGTACGGCTACCGCCGCATTTGCTAACGGCTCATACTGTAACTCACGACGATATTGGTGGTTACTCCCACCGGCTTGCCGTTGAGGTAATCGGGCTTGTATTCCCACTTTAAGAGCGCATCCCGCGAGGACTGATAGAGAGCAAGCGGCGCCCGACTAGTCCGGGAGCTCCTCGAACAGACCGGTCTCCCGGTTCTTCTTCACCGATCCCGCCGGAAAGTATCTGCCGTTCATGGCGACGTAGACGCCTGCGGGCAGCGTCTGGGCAAACGCCAGCGCGCTCCCAAGATTAAACAATCCGTCCGAGCTGCCGAACTTGTACGGCACCATCGCCCCGGTCAGCACGATGGTTTTGTCGTCTATGTGATCGTCCAGCAATCGGGCAGTCAATGCCATCGTGTCTGTTCCATGCGTCAGGACAATCCGACGTTCGGGCGCTTGCCGGCAACGGTCGACAATCTCGTGGCGTTGGTGATCAGTCATTTCCAGGCTGTCGATCATCATCAATGTGGTGACTTCCACCGGCAGACTGCAGCGCCCCAATTTCAGCATTTCCGGCAAGTGAGAATCGCGAAAATAGAGGCGCCCCGTCAGCTCGTCATACTCTTTATCGAAGGTGCCGCCCGTAATGAAGACCCGGATTCTCTCGTGTGACATGTCCTGTACTCTCCATTCTGAAGTATTGACTACCAACGGCCCTCGTGAATCTACGGGCGCCATGACGTACTGCCGAAGTACCAGAACTGTCTAAACGATCGCCGCACTTCGCGCTCGACCACTCTGTTCTATCCTGTAGGCAAAGGGAAGTTTCTTGAACAACGGGAGTCTCATTCGCGCGGAGTCCCTGGGAAAGACCTTCCGGTCAGGTGGCCGGGAGTTAGTCGTCTTTCACGACCTTTGGTTGGATGTGTGTCCAGGCGAACGCTTGGCCATTATCGGTGCCTCCGGGGCTGGAAAGAGCACGTTGCTACATCTATTAGGCGCTCTGGACAGGCCTTCGAACGGTACGATATACTTCGGCCATCAAGACATTTCGCGCCTTTCCGATGAGTCCCTGTCGGACTTTCGGAACAGGCAGCTAGGTTTTCTTTGGCAGAATCCGTCTCTGTTGCCGGAGTTTTCAGCATTGGAGAACGTGATGATGCCTCTTTTGATTCGAGGCGATGCATCGGATGTGGCCGCCTCAAAAGCGCGGGCGAGGTTAGATGAAGTTGGTCTCAAAACCCGTGAATCGCACCGTGCCGGTGAACTCTCCGGTGGCGAGCAGCAGCGTGTCGCCTTGGCCCGTGCATTGGTTGGGTCGCCCAAAGTGCTCCTCGCTGACGAACCGACCGGAAGCCTCGACCATCGGACTGGCGAGATGATCAGCGGGCTGCTGGACGAACTACATCGATCTCACGGCCTGACTTCCATTTTCGTTACCCACAATCTTCACTTCGCGTTCCGCTGTGACCGCGTTTTAGAGTTAGTAGAGGGCCGCCTCCAGACTCCTGCCGAAGGGGACCTGCAAGCGGCCGGAGTTGTACCAGACGCAACCCGTCTCGACGGTGCCAATTATGTTTGAACGATATACCGAAAAAGCGCGCCGCGTAATCTTCTTTGCAAGATACGAGGCCAGCCAGTTCGGCAGTCCTTATATTGAAACCGAGCACTTATTGCTCGGCCTTCTTCGTGAGGACAAGGCCCTTGCCAATCGTTTCCTGCGGTCTCACGCCGCCATCGAATCGATTCGCAAGCAGATTGAAGCGCACACCACTATTCGGGAGAAAGTTTCGACCTCGGTCGATCTTCCTCTTAGCCATGAGTGCAAGCGCGTTTTGGCCTATGGCGCCGAGGAAGCTGAGCGCCTCAGCCACAAGCATATTGGCACGGAGCATCTTCTCCTCGGCCTGCTGCGCGAAGAGAAGAGTTTTGCTGCTGAAATCCTGCACGAGCGCGGCCTGCGATTATCCGCTGTTCGCGAAGAGATTGCCCGGTCCGCCTCCGAAAAGACATCCGCCAGCCGCCCGAAGGAAAGTTCGCTGCTGGCTGAGTTCAGCCGCGACTTGACCCAGGCCGCTGTCGATGGCATGCTCGATCCGCTCATCGGCCGCGACTCCGAACTCGATCGCGTCGTGCAGATCCTCTGCCGCCGCACCAAGAACAACCCAGTCCTGATCGGTGAGCCGGGCGTTGGCAAAACAGCCATCGTAGAAGGCTTGGCCCAGCGTATCGCTGACGGTGATGTTCCATCGTTTTTGTCCGACAAGCGCATACTGGCGCTCGACTTATCACTCATTGTTGCCGGCACCAAGTATCGCGGCCAGTTCGAAGAGCGGCTGAAGACCATCATGAAGGAGTTGATGGAGAATCAGAACGCGATCATCTTCATCGACGAACTTCACACTTTAGTCGGCGCCGGTTCGGCGGAGGGCTCGCTCGACGCGGCAAATATTCTGAAGCCCGCTTTGTCGCGGGGCGAGATCCAGTGCATTGGCGCGACCACGCCTGCCGAGTACCGCAAATCGATTGAGAAGGACCGCTCCCTGGAGCGCCGTTTCCAGGCCGTAAAGGTTCCGCCCCCCAACGACGCCGACGCCGTTCGCATCCTGTTCGGCATCAAGGAGCGCTACGAGAAATTCCATGCCGTCGCCTACACAGACGAGGCCATAGAATCCGCCGTCTACACCTCGACGCGATTCATTCCCGATCGCTTCCTGCCGGACAAGGCCATCGATCTGATCGACGAGGCGGGCGCCCGCGTCAAACTTCGTCAAACCACGCTCCCCACCGAGGTCTCGGATATTCAGAAGCGCATCAAGTTCATCGTGCACCGCATGGAAAACGCCATAGCGAATCACGAGTTCGAGAAGGCACGATTCTACTCCGACGAAGAGCGTAAAGAGCGCGAGAATCTGCGCCAGCTGCGCGAGAAGTACAATCTCGACGACACTTCAACCGGTGTTGTCACTAAGGACGATATCGAGGACGTGGTTGCCCGCTGGACAGGCGTGCCCATGACTTCCATCAAAGAGGAGGAAGTCAGCAAACTTCTCCGCATCGAGGAAGAACTCCATCACCGCATCATCAGCCAGGAGAAAGCCATCTCAGCTCTCTCCCGCGCCATCCGCCGTTCACGCGCCGGCCTCAAGTCGCCCAAGCGTCCGGCCGGTTCATTCCTGTTTTTGGGCCCCACCGGCGTCGGCAAAACCGAGGTCGCGCGCGCTCTCGCCGAGTTCCTCTTCGGCAGTGAGAAGGCGCTCATCCGCTTCGACATGTCGGAGTTCATGGAGAAGCATGCCATCTCCAAACTGATCGGCTCGCCTCCCGGCTATGTCGGCTACGAGGAGGGTGGCCAGCTCACGGAGCGCGTGAAGCGCGCCCCGTATTCCATTATCCTGCTCGACGAAATCGAGAAAGCGCATCCGGATATTTACAACATCCTGCTCCAGGTTTTTGAAGACGGCCAGCTCACCGACGGCCTCGGTAACACGGTGGACTTCAAGAACACCATCATCATCATGACCTCGAACCTGGGCGCTCGCTTCCTTGATAAGCGCGGCCAGATCGGCTTCTCCGCCCCCACCGAGGGTGGCGGCATTCCTCAGAAGATCGAGGATCAGGTTCTGAGTGAAGTGAAACGGGCGTTCAACCCCGAGTTTCTGAATCGTCTGGATGAGGTGATTCTCTTCACCTCGCTGACGGACGACGACCTGCTGAAGATCATCCAGTTGCTGGTCGAACAGGTGAACGTCAACCTGGTCGCCAAGCAGATCAAGATCAGGTTGGAGCCGGACGCTGCCAAGTACATCCTCGAGAAGACCTGTACCGATCGCAGCTACGGCGCGCGCCCGTTGCGCCGCGCGCTCCAGAAATATGTGGAGGACCCGCTGTCGGAAGCTTTGATTCAAGGCTCTCTGCCGCGTCCCGCCG
>JBAUOG010000463.1:0-5321 GCA_049579625.1 Bryobacteraceae bacterium | reverse complement strand
GTGCGCGCCACCCATAGGAAAGACGGGACCGGTGGCGCTCTGGTCGCCACAACCTATTTTTCCCTCCTGTTTTCTCACTTATGTGCGGCGGTTTGGCCTGGTCAGCTACACGTACCGCGAACATAAGAAGCGCAGTGCGCCGTCGCTTAACACGTTCGTCAGGACCAGACGATGTTTTGGCTACACACAGCTTTCCAAGAAGGAAGGCGACAACTTAAGGCGTACGGTGAAGGAACTCCGAGAGAGTTGGCGGTGATTCTTGCCGATACCGACGTGCTGATCGACTTCCTGGTTGGCGTCCAGCCGGTGAAGAATCAAATCGCGGAGTTCATCAAGGGCGAACAACTCCAAACCACGGCTGTTACTTGTTTCGAGCTTCTCAGTGGCGCTGACGAAAGCAAGCGAGGTCATGCCGTTCGCCAGTTGCTAGATGCGCTCCATGTGCTACCGCTCGATCGCGACGCCGCACAGCATGCTGCCGAAGTTCGACGCAAGCTTGACCGGAAAGGCGAGGCAATCGGAATGGGTGACAGCCTGATCGCTGGTATCGCTCTGGCCCATGCCCTGCCCCTGTTCACGAGGAACGAGGCTCACTTTCAGCGCGTTGAAAGCCTGGAATTGGTCAAAATTAGCGAATCCGCCTCTTGAAGTCACCGAGTACATGTCGACCGTGGCCCGTATGAGCATTTACGAAGGCCGCGTTGAAAAAATAGGAAAGAGCCTAAGTCCGCTTGTGCCGGGCGGTGTCAGCACAGGTTGCCCGCCACCAAGCCGAGATAGCCTCGGCCGTTGGCTGACTGTGGTCGGCCAGATAAGTGTTTCTGAGTTCATAAGCCAGGGTCCCGTGAGTGCGGTGCAGGGCTTGCCAGGAAAGCCATGGCATCTGCAGATCCTTGCCGATGGCTTTCAGTCGGCGCGTGAAACGCCCGTGGTTGATCGGCGAACCGGCCCGACCCACGATGACGAGGTCATCGGGACCAGTAAACTTCGCCCGATGGCGCAGCCCGTGCAGAATGGGAAACAGCGGCTCTGGAATGAGCAGATGTCTTTTGCGGCTCGGCGCCACGTTAGCCAATTCACCACCGTACCACTGCTTCACAATGCTGATGCTCCTCGTCGGAATCGACTCACCTTCCCTATCGAGAAATGCCTCCGTCAAGTTCACCATCTTCCATTGAAGGCCGCACGTCTCCGCCATGTTCATGCCGGTAAGGAGCGCTATCAGTGTCATCTCCTTTTCGGGATACCGCATAACTTCTAGCACTTGCTCCACCTGACGGAGGCTTAGCTTATGCGCTTCCTTGTGGCTTACTGTGGGAACCTTCACCTGGCTGGCAGGATTATCGCCTCTGTAACAACGCTCTTTCTTGGCACACTCAAATATGACGTTGACCAAGTTCCAAATGTGCTTAATCGTCTGGGTTGAGTATCCGTGCTCCAAGGCGGCTGCTATTAGCCGCTCAACGTCGTCGGGCCGAGCGTCGCGAAGTTGCACGTCGTCCATATAGGGCCAGTTCGGGACGGCTTTGAGTCTTGTTTTCGAGGCCCCCTCGATTTGGAATATGTCGTCCACCGCCGTCGGCGTGAGCACATGCTTCAGCATCGCCCGGTAATGGGTCCGTCCCGAAAATGATTTCTTAGCGACGTGCTCCGGTACGAACCTTTCCTTCACGAAGTCCGCTACGGTCATCGCGGATTGCGGCAAGGGTGCATTCGGGTCCAGTCGCAACAGGAACTTCTCCCAAGCGATCTCCATCGCCTGTTTCTGCGTTAGGCGCCCTGGGCCTGTCGCGGGACCAATCAACGATGGTTTAAGCCCATGCTGCTTCACCTCACCATTCTCATGAATCAAATCTCCGCGCCAGCGCAGTTTCCAGAAATCGTCCTCCACATGAAGGTCGCCGTTCAGTTGCAGACACCTTTGGTTGGGATGGTTCTCCGTTGAGTCAAACGAGGGGTAATCATGGTGCGCGGCAGTACGTGTGTGCAGGGCCTCCGTCCTCGTCCGGCCAAGTGTTTCCAGCTGCCTAAGCTGGCTGTCAGGGAATTCTTGTAAACCCACTACTCCTTCGTCCTCGGACAGCACAAACGGCTCTTGCATATTAGAATTGCCTCCGCCAGTGGCTCAATGTACGCATCCAGCCGGTCGCGCCTTCTGGTTCGATCGCGCCTGCATTGGTAGCTTGATGCACTGCAGTTTCCGTGCCGGACCCTTGTTTGCTCAAGCGCAAAGTGCGACTGCGTCGAAGGAGAGGTAACTTATAGAGAAGCCACAAACTACCGATTTGAGCCGCAGGCGGTGATTGGATCATTTAGGGCAGCCCCTGCCTGATTTCAGGCATATCCGCACGCCATGGCTGTTTCGCTCTCAGACTGGGAGGATGGCAAGGGTAGAAGGCGGGCCCGGGAGTTGAAGCTCCGAAACGAGCCAGATCAACAATCATCTCGGGCCGGCCACGTGGTTCGACCCGACACCGGAAGCTCGAGTAATATGCGTTCGCCGAGACCTGTGATATAACCGGATGCAAAAAGGGGCGTCCTCGGGTCGGGTTGCAACTTACCAACGATTCAGCGAGTCAATCGCGTCGCAGTAAGCGGATACTGATGCTCGTGCCGGCAGCCGGGGAATCGAAGAACGACAATCAGTCCGCGGCCTTATCCTTTAACGGCTAGAGTGGCCTACGGGGAAACAGAACTTTGAGTATTACCATGTCCAGTCAAGAGCGTCCTCTGATTTTGGCGGGCGAGGAATCGCCTCGAAGGCACTCACTCGCCGCGTTAGTCATCATCTTTGTCACGGTGGGAACGATCGGGCTTCTCCAGTTTCTGACACCTCTTTCGAGAATGCATTGGCTCTATATTCTGCAGCGGCTGTACTACATCCCAATCGTTGTTGCGGCCTTGTATTGGGGGCGGCGCGGAGGTTTAGGGATCGCGGCGATGGCTGGCGTGTGTTTCCTAGTGGGTACGCCTCCAATCTGGGAGGTCCCGCTCGTTGACGTGATGGATCAGTGCCTTGAGGTGATGGTGTTCGTGACCGTAGGATTCGTAACGGGTATCTCAATGGACTGGCAAAAAAAGCGTCAAAACGAGCTCAAGGAAACGACCCGGCAATTAGGCGCAGTTTATAAAGAGTTGCAGACCAATTTCGATGCGATGAAGCGATCTGAACGGCTCTACGCCCTAGGGCAGCTCTCGGCCGGCTTGGCGCATGAGATTCGAACCCCACTGGCAAGCATCGAGGGGGCTGCCGTAGTCATCCAGAGAGAACATTATTCGGAAGCAAGGCACAGCGAGTTTCTGGAGATCATTCGGAAAGAGTGCCGCCGGGTGAACCGGTTGCTTTCTGAGTTTCTCGACTTCGCGAAACCCCACCAACCTCGCTTGAGCGTCGTCCGTGTTGATGCACTCCTGGATTCGGTCTTGGAGCTTTTGCGTCACGCCAAAGTCGGCGGGAGCGAGTTCTTGCAAAAGAAAGTGCAACCTGGTCTTTCCGATTTGGAGTGTGACCCGGATCAACTGAAACAAGTCCTGGTCAATCTGACCATGAACGCGATACAGGTAACCCCCGCTGGAGGGACCGTGATGGTTGTCGCAGAACAAAGCGATTCACAGGTGGCAATAGAGATTCGAGACCAAGGCCCCGGGATCAGCCCCGAGAATCTCGACAACATTTTCAATCCGTTTTTTACCACCCAGGAGACCGGCACGGGCCTTGGATTGTCAATCGCACATCAGATTGTGACCCAGCATGGTGGAACTCTGACCGTCAGCCGGAATTCGCCTGAAGGCGCGACTCTTCGGATCTTGCTTCCGGTGAGGCAACCCACGTGAGAAACCAGATCCTCGTAGTTGATGACGACGACAGCCTGAGACGTGTGCTCGAAGTACATCTCCAGCAAAGTGGCTTTTCCGCGGACTCCGCCTCCTCCGGCGAGCAAGGCATGGCCCTCCTTGCCGCCAAACACTACGATGTCGTCCTCACGGATCTGAAGATGCCTGGCGTGTCCGGGCTTGAGTTTCTGAGGCAGATCCGCTCCCTGTACCCCGAGATGATTGTGATTTTTCTGACCGCCTATGGAACGGTCGAGACGGCCGTCGAGGCGATGCAGGCCGGCGCCCACCACTACCTCACAAAGCCTGTGCATCCGGATGAACTGACTCTTACCGTCAACCGCGCCCTCGATCACCTGCGATTGGTTGAGGAAGTCCGGGTGCTGCGTGCAAGTCTTAACGAGAAGTATGGCTTCGAGAACATTCTCGGGCAGTCAGACGTGCTTCTCGAAGTCCTCGACGCCGCCGCTCGGGCGGCCCGCAGCGGAGCTGTCGTTTTGATCCGCGGTGAAACGGGCACGGGGAAAGAGCTCCTGGCACGGGCCATACATCTCAACAGCGCGCGCAGAGACGGGCCACTTGTCACGATCAATTGTGGGGCCATCCCCGGGGAACTCCTGGAAGGGGAACTGTTCGGCCATGTCAGAGGTTCGTTTACGGGAGCCATCTCGAACAAGAAGGGGAAGGTCGAGGCAGCGCACGGAGGGACCCTCTTCCTGGATGAAATTGGCGAATTACCCATTCCGCTACAGGTCAAATTGCTGCGCCTGATCCAGGACGGCGAAGTGGAAAAGATCGGATCCGCGGCTGGCGTCAAAGTCGACGTCCGCATCATTGCCGCCACTCACCGGGATTTGCAGGCGATGATCGAGGACGGCGCCTTTCGCGAGGACCTCTATTATCGGTTAGCCGTGATTCCGTTGGTGATACCGCCTCTTCGGGAGAGGCCGGAAGATGTACCGGAGCTGGTTGAGCATTTCTTTGCCAAGAGTAAGGACCGGAACCAACGCCCGGAATTAATCCTGCCGGTCGGGCTTATGCCGTATTTCACCCGTTACCGGTGGCCTGGCAACATTCGCGAGCTTGAGAATGTAGTGGAGCGAATTGTTGTGCTCGCCCGCGGCGATGAAGTCGGCTTGACGGATTTGCCAGATCCGCTGCGCCGGGACAGAGCCCGGGAAGCCCTCGAAATTGAGCTTCGGCCGAACGGCATCAGCCTCGAGTCGGTTGAAAAAGAACTCATCCTAAAGGCTCTTGATAAGTGCCAATGGAATCAAACCCGCGCGGCCCGTTACCTCGACATTAGCCGCAAGACGTTGCTTTACCGTATCGAAAGACACGGCATTCGGAGACCCGAAGATCTTCCCCCAAGCCCAGACGACTCCGCTTGAGGATCGAGCCACCACGATCCATTGTTTACGGGCCTCGGAACGGATCGCTAACAGCCCCAATTTTGCAAAGCCTACCGAACCGCGACGGTTACGGAG
>JBAUOG010000462.1:0-29653 GCA_049579625.1 Bryobacteraceae bacterium | reverse complement strand
TCCTGAATCTGAGGTCACAAAACCTAGCGATGCAGATTGTCAAGGGCCCGGACTTTCTGACTGAAGCATCGATGAAAACCATTTTTCAGACTCCTACGCCTTACAATTACACGGAACAAAGCGTCCTGCTGACGTTTGCGCGCCCAAATGGTATGGGGTTTTTAAAGTGCGACGCTCCATCAGACCAATACGAAAGTTGGGTACCTGTATTCAGTCAGTTTCTCAGCTCTTTCTTCTTTACAGGCTGAGTCATGCAAGCTTCGACAGCCCGGTTGTTCCCGCCATCTACTTAGCGATAACGGTCCCGGTAAGCTGGGGTACTCTCACTCCTCACCCCGTGGTCAGGTACCGCTGAATGACTTCGCCCCCCGCCAGGGACGGTAGCCCGTCGACGTCTTACAAATCCTGCCCCTATGTGCCCCGTTGAGGAACAACAGCCCTGAGCAACCTCCGCGACACCGCATAGGGCTGCAAGCAGAGCCAACCAGTCTAGTCAGAGGTAGCTGTCGAGAGCAGCCTATACGACCATCGGCGCGTGGTTGGCTCCAAACGGATTTCGGGAAGTCGGCATGCCGCATAAAGACCAAGCCACTTGGCCCTGACGTGGCAATCCCGCATTGGATATTCTTGTGGCTGTCATGCGTGTCCTCGGCGTCTTCGTAATGGCCCTTCTCGCGGTGCAGCCCATGCACTTTGAGAAAACAACCATCGCCGATGACCTTGCCGGTGGCTATCAGGTCATCCCTTGTGACGTGAACGGTGACGGGCGTCCGGACCTCATCGCCTTGGCTAGCGGCATGCCCGATCTGCTGTGGTTCGAAAACCCTACCTGGGAGCGCCACATCCTTGCCACCAACCTGCCGCACATGATCAACGCCGCGTGCTGGGCGCGTATTCCGCATTCCCTCCCAACCGTAGCCGTGGCCTATGAGTTCGCCACGGAACCCAAGGACAGCCTGGGCATTGTATCGATCCTGACGCCGAATGGTGACCCGCGTAAACCTTGGACGGCAACAGAAATCGATCGGCTTCCCACCTCGCATCGTTTGCGCTGGGCCGATATCGACGGCTCCGGTAACAAGGTCTTGGTCAACGCTCCCCTGGCTGGCCCGGACGCTCGCGGCCCGGACTACCGTGGCCATGTTCCGCTTGTCTACTATCGCCTTGGCGAGTGGAAGCGCCAGCTGATCGGCGACCAGGAGGAAGGCGTTCTGCACGGCATCTTTGTCACGGATTGGGATCACAGCCGGCGCGACGCCATTTTGATCGGCAGCTTTCTAGGCATTCATCTCTACCGGTTCGGGCAGGATGGCAAGTGGTCTCGAACCGAAATCGCCGCCGGCAGCCCTCTGCCTTGGCCCAAGAGCGGCAGCAGCGACGTTACCGTCGGCGGCTGCGGCAACCAACGCTTCGTGGCGGCCATTGAACCTTGGCACGGGGACGTAGTAGCCGTCTATCGCGCGACCGGAGCTTCGTGGAAGCGGCAGGTGATTGATGACACTCTGCTGGATGCGCACACCATCCAAACCGCCGACCTGGATGGTGACGGCTGCGATGAAATCGTGGCCGGCTTCCGGGGCAAACCGTATGGCGTCTACATGTATGCCCGGGATGGCTCGAAGTGGAACCGCCAGATCCTCGACCAAGGGGGCGTGTCAGCCGCCAGTTGCTCCATTGTCGACCTCGATGGCCGCGGACAGCAGTCGATCGCTTGTATCGGCTCGGCGACCCACAACTTGATTCTCTTTAAGATGCCCGGCGGGTAGCTAGCCAAGCGGCGCCAGACCCAACTGGCTGCGGCCGAGCGCGGTCAGATCAGCTTCTTTCCCACGCCCCTTGAAATCGACCTCAAAGTTATCGGGCGCGAAATCGGGAGGCGTCTCGCCCGCGAGGAAAGTCGGCCACTGCCGCGCCAGGTAAGCCGTGTTTTTAGCGCATCCCGGCGTCGAGCCGATGTACATCACGTTGCTGTAGCCCTTACCGCGATGTTCGTTCTCAACCGCGTGGACAACATCGGAGTGCCAGAACACGGCATCTCCCGGGTACATCAGCGGAATCGAGGAAAGTGCCGCCAGCAAGAATCCGTGCCACTCGGGCTTGATCGACAGGGCGCGGCCGGGCTTTGCGCCGCATAGGTCGTCGGCCGGAACATCGTCCTGCAATGCACGAAGCAGGAGATACGCCATCGAGTTGGCTATGGGAATCAGTTGCAGCGTGCCGTCGCCCTGACCTTGTTGTGTCAGAGCGGTCCAACCCTGGAATGTCCGGAACATGGAGCAAACCGCCGGCGAAGGAATCTCTCTGGCATCCGGTCGCCACGCTGCGTCGAACGGATCGTACTGATGCCAGTTCCCCGCGAATACGTGACGATAGACTTTGCGGAAGTTCTCGTCCAGCCATCGCTCCACCGAACCTCCATCGACATGCGGCGACAAGCCGAGCGACGCCGATCCAGGAGGCCGGCGGCGAATTCGATCCGCGTAGACTGGCACCTGCTCCGGATCGAAATGCCGGCGGCCTTCACTCTCAGAACGCCACAGCCGGTTCATAAAAACCCGGGCGCGTGTCAGCGATTCCGATTGGCGCGCTTCCACTTGCGGTCTCGACCAGTAGATGCCGTAGATCTGCGGCTTGGCCGCGTCGAGCGACCCAAAATACTTGTCTTCCGCAGCATGTGCCAGACGCTCATCCAGGTGATTGTCTTCGACGTAGGCAGCCACTTCGTCATCCCAGGCCCGCGCCTGGCTCTGATCGAAAACGCCGCGTAGCACGCAACAACCGCGCGTCTTAATCCGGTCAATCACTTCAGACGATACGGTTCCCGCTTCTATGTCGGCGTACGGCAGCACCGGCACCACGGGCCGCCGCGCTTCGCGATCCGCGACAATCGCGGCCACCTGCCGTCGTATGTCGGCCTCGAGTTCACGGAAGACTCCTGCGTAGTTCGGCAACTCGTCGCGCAGCCTGCTTTTCACGTCCTTCGTGGTTTCGACCAGATTCTCGATTTCGAGCGTCATCGTTTGAACCTCCTCGAACATTCTATTCAGACTCGGCGTCCTATGGGGTGCCAGTTCGTGGCACAGCCTTGAAGACGGTAATGAAAAAGCCCTTGCCCTTCACTACCTCACCGTCGCGACTCGACATCTCATTCCAAACAAATACCTGAGCACAGAAACGCGCGCGTCAGCAAGCGGATGTCGTGCTTTTTTCAACACCGTCTTGAAACCTGTGGTTTCGGTGCTTGGAATTCAGCCTGTCTCGGCAGGTAAGTTTCTGAAGCAGCGTATCCCCAAACTCCATCACCGAAATAGCCGTGGCGCGAAATCGCGCAGATCCCGACGCCAGGTCTGCCATTCGTGCGCGGTTCCGGGCGATTCGTAGTAGACCACCTCTACTCCCGCTGCCTTTAACGCATCGGCCGCATCCTTGATGCCGGCATAGAGTCGCCCCTCCTCTGTTCCCACGCCGATCCATAGCAGCTTCACCCGTTTGTTAAAGGCTGCGGGATCGGAAAACGCGCCTTCGTAAGCGGTCTTGGCGTCGAAGTGAGGTGCTTGTCCTCCTGCCGCGGGCTGAGTTCCTGTATTGATGCCGGCTAACATCGGTCCGCTGAACGACCCAATGTAGGCAAACGCGTCCAGGTTGTGAAGCGCAATGAAGAGCGTCTGCATCCCGCCCATCGAAAGGCCCGCCATTGCCCGGTGTTCTCTATCGGGAATCGTCCGGTAAGATGCGTCGATGGTTGGTATTAAATCATGGATCACGAGTTCCTCGAATGCGCTGAAAGCCGCCTGGAAGTTCCTCGGCGGCGAGCCGGGCCCAGCCGTAACAGGTTGAGTTCCCGCCTTGGTCGCATACCCCAAGTCCATCACCACGATCATGGGCTTGGCTTTACCCTCGGCGATCAGATTATCGAGGATGAAATTCGCACGGCCTTGCTTCGTCCATCCCGTTTCGTTCTCGCCGGAACCGTGCTGAAGAATCAAGACGGGATATCGTGTAGTCGCTTTGTCATAGCCCGGCGGAGTATAGACCAGCGCGCGCCGCCACTCGCCGGTGATTTTCGAGAAGTACCACTTCAGGCGGACTTCCCCGTGGGGAACGTCCTTGGGATCGTAGAATGTGACGCCGGCTTCCGGGATTTCGACGCCACTGGTCTCCTTGCCGTATCCGAAATACGTCTCGCTTCCCGGGTCGTTCACCTGAACCCCATTCAGAACAAACCAGTAGTAATGGAATCCAGGCACTGCCGGCGGCGTCTTCACGCTCCAGACGCCGTCATCGCCTTTCGTCATCGGGAAGGGACCTTTGCCAAGCCCGTCACCGCCCGCCACCTGAACACTGGTCGCGTCGGGCGCCTTCAGCGTGAAGATCACGCTTCCGTCGGGATACACGCTTGGACTTTGTCCGCCACGCACGTTCGAGGTAGCTGGCGCGGAGTCCTCTTCGTTTTGCGCAATCACCGTCGACGCACCCAAGACACCGAAGACGATCGCCGATGTCAGAAAAACTTGTCTCTTCATTCGAATCCGCTCCTTCGCTGCTAGTTCGATGTTAATGCCAGGAGCGGATCGGCTTGTCAGGGACCTGTTCCAACTCGCCCACCCCGACTAAGGTCCCTAGGGAAAACCCCAGGATTGTGCGATACACTGGGACGCGACCTCTATGAGCAAAAATGAGAGTTCACCTAGTTAACCCCAGCGATACCTCGTTCGGAACCGCCGTCATCACCCCTCGATGGCTTTACGTCCTGGCTGGCGCGACGGCAAAGTCGTTCGGCGACCCCATAATCTGCGATGAAACGCTGGAGCACCTCGACTTCGAGCGTGTCCAACCCGGCGACGTCGTCGGTATTGGCATACACACCGACAACGCCTTGCGTGGATACGAGGTCGGGCGCGTTTTACGCGAGCGGGGCGCTTGGGTTGTCTTCGGCGGAATCCATCCCACCCTCTATCCGGAAGAACCGTTTGTGTACGGCGGCGCACATGCGGTGGTCAAGGGCGACGGCGATTTGATTTGGAACCGGGTGCTCGCTGACTGCGTAGCCGGCACACCGGAACACATTTACAACGGCGGCAAAGTGCAACCGGAGGAGTTCAAGCAAGCCCGTTGGGACCTTCTTCCGCCTGATAGCTATATGTGGGCCTCGGTGCAGACCGTGCGCGGATGCGCCAAGCACTGCTCGTTTTGTTCTGTATGGCGCACGGATGGACAACGTCCCCGCCAGCGCGGGGTCGAAAGCGTAATAGAGGAAATTGTCGAGCTCCGTCGTCGCGGCTTCCGCTTCGTCGCCTTGGCCGACGATAATTTTTATCCCGTTACTCTGACGGACATCAGGCTTGCTGAACAGCAGAACAATCAGCCCCGGGTGGATCAACTGAAGGCGATGCGCAAGGAGCGCTTCGAACTCATGGAGCGGCTATCGGAAATGCCTCGCGACATGCATTTCTTTACCCAGATCACCATGGAGGCCGCCGAGGACACATCCTTTCTCGATGCGATGAAGAAGGCCCACATCAAAGGCGCACTGGTGGGTGTGGAGGCCGTTACCGCCGAAGGGCTGAAATCGGTCTACAAGGATTTCAATCTGTCCGGCGACAACCTGGTCAAACGGCTCCGCATCTTTGCTGACCACGGCGTGCACGTTCTTGGTTCGTTCATCTTCGGCCTGCCCACTGACCGGCCGGATACCTTTGATGCTACCCACGATCTCGCCCAAAAGGCCGGCCTCACCTTCGCCCAGTTCGTCATGCTGACGCCCTTCCCGGGCACAGTCGATTTTGAGAAATGGGAGAAAGCGCAGGGCGACGATCCGCCAAAGGTGGATGGAATCCCCATGACACGCTACTGGCTCATTCCCTACTGGAAGCGTCCGAAGATGTTCATGCCACATCCCAGCATGAACTCTGAAGAATTACGAACGCTGACTCAGGGCGTTTGGGATCGTTTCTATGACTTCCCTTCCGTCTGGAGACGATCCCGCTGCACCCCGAATTTTCGCGCGCGCCTCGCGTTCATCTTTGCCTCGAAATTATACCGCCAAATGTATGCCAGCACTGGCATCTCTACCGATAGCGCCCGCAATCGGCGCGCCGGCGTCTGGGCGCGTTTAACGGCCATCCCCTGCCGCAAGCTCTTCCAGGGCCGTCCCATGCCGGACCTGCAGGTCCCTCGCGCAAAAGTCGCGATGCCTGATCTGTTCCACGTGATCCAATCCGCTCCGGAGAATGCGGCCTAGTAAATACAGCCTTCAGGCTGTGGTTTGATTATACGCGGCTAAGAGCCACTTAAGACGGGACTTAGAGATCAGTTCTAGTGGCCGTGGCCGTCCTTGTGCTCGTCGACAAACTGCAGCAGCGCCTCGGGCTGAACCCGCACTTCCACGAAAGTGGCGTCGCTGTGGTCGAGAGTCGCGATCAGCACCCGCATCTCTTTCCCGCTGGGTCGGGCGTAGATGTTGGTTAACTCGCCGGACTTCGAGCGCACCCGCACCATCGGCTTCCAAGTGGATCCGACCGCGTCATCGGTGATGCGGCTGAAGCGCGCGGCATCCACGTCCGCGTTCTCGAAAATGGCAAGGTTCAGCTCAGTCGTTCCAGCCGGGTGGCCTACAGCAACCACGAACTTGGCCAGCCCGAAGAATGGAATGTGCGTCGGCTTCATGCCGGTTTCACGGGAGAACTCGCGCACCATCCAATCGAATTCACCGGCCTGGAGCACTGCGGGCAGGAGCAGACCGACCAACAGAGCGCCAACCGCTGCCGTGGTGCCCCGCAGCGCCGGTCTGCCTAAGAAGCTCGCTGAAAAGCGCTGCATGGCTACTTCTCCTCTTCTTCTTTGTCGGAAGACTTGGACTTGCTGTCACTCGAAGTCCCGGTGCCTTTGGCCTTGCTCTTCGACTTCCCCATCTCCGGAATCCCCATGTGGCCGCCGAGTTCGCTCAGTTCCTCGGGATTGATCTGCCCGTCGATATGCACAATCGTCAACTCTTTCGGCTCGGTCGCGATCACCACCAGCCCGCCGATCTGGTCGCCATTCCGGTGTATGTAGATCTCCGAGTTATCACCCTTCACTGACTTCACGCCAACGATGCGCGTCCACTGGGGCGACTTCAACTGCACCCGGATCGCCTCCACGTCCGCCATCGAGTACTGGCCTTCTTTCTCGAATTCGAAGCTGCGGACATATACTCCCTTCAGCTTCCCGACGAGTTTCTTCACTTGCACCTCATCCGGATCGTCCTTCGAAAGGAATTTGCTGGCCAGTTGCAGCATCGACTCATCCAGCGTCACATCCACCGACTCGCTGGCCCGTTCCGCCAGCTTGTCCAAATTCACTGGCAGCTTAACGTCTTCGCTCGCCCGGACGGGAACGCTCAAAATACCCGCCACCATCAACCCCAGCCACACTCGTTTCATAACCATCTCCTCGTAATCCTTCGCCTTAACCTATTGCGGCGGCCACTCGGTGCCGTCTGTCTCCATCGCCACAACCCGCAGTTGGGTGTGGTGTAGCTTGGTCCCGGCGATCCGCAGCGCCTGCAACAGCTGTTGCTTGGCGGCCTGCCCTTGCACTTCCCGCTGATGCTCGCGATAAGCCACCACGCCGCTCACCACCAGGAAAGCCGCCATGACCGGAGCCAATCGCCACGCCTGCATCAGCGGCGCCTGAAACCAGCCCTTGCGAAACCAAGCCCGCCATCCGCGGGCCTCCTTCTGGCTTTCCTGACGGGCGGCTTCCGCCAGTACCCGGCTCGTGAAATCGGCCGAGGGCTCCTGCCTCGCCAGCGCCTGCTTGAGTTGTTCTTCAAACGGTGTCATGTTGTTCGGGCTCTTCTCTCTTCAACCTATTGGCCGTCTTGGCTCGCAGCAAATCCAATCCGCGCGCCACGTTGGTCTTTACGGTACTGACATTCATTTCCAGCACTTTTGCAATCTCTTCTGGCTCCATTCCCTCTTGGTAGCGCAGCACAATCGCCACCCGCTGCTTCTCCGGCAGCGACGCCACCATCCGCTCCAGGTACGACGCCAGCATGGAATCGTGCACCCGTTCGAGCGCCGTCGGCTCTGCGGTCTCCTCAAGGCTCGTCACCGGCTTTGCCTTACGGCTCCGAAGCACGTCGATCGCCCGGTGGCTGGTTACCTTCCGCAGCCAGAACACAATGTGGTCGGCGGACTTCATCGACCGCCAGTTTCGATGCAACTCCAGGAACACGTCCTGCGCCAATTCCTCGGCCAGCGACCGGTCGCGCAAGAAGTGCCAGGCGATGCTAAAAACCATCGATTTGCTGGAATCGACCACGTCGGCGAACGCCGGCAAGGCCTCCTCGCCTGCAGCCGCCACCGACCGTGTCAGAACATCCGCCACCAAGGTCCTCGTATCCTTCCGTTCTCTGCCTTCACCAGCTAACTACGGAAATGGTGGTGAATGCGACTCAAAAAGATGAGGAGGGGGAGAAACCTGTGCGGAACCCTCCTCAGCTAGAAAAAACAAGGCTTGACGTGTACGGTGTAACCGTACAAACTGGAGTCATGAAGGGTTGACATGCAGCTTGTCCGAAAAGGACGAACATCGCCAGCGGCATTGACCCGATCGACTACCATTGCCTATGAAGAACCCGCCCCATCCGGGCGACCTGATCAAAACCGAGATCATCGAGGCCCTCGGGCTTAACGTATCGAAAGCAGCGGAGGTTTTGAAAGTGCGCCGTGCCACGCTTTCCGACCTTCTGAACGGCCGGGCGGCGTTAACGGCGGAAATGGCTCTTCGCATAGAAAAGGCATTCGGGCCAGATATGAATCACCTGCTTCGAATGCAACTCGCCTACGACGTGGCAAAAACGCGGGAGCGCGCGCGCGATATCTCGATCAAGCGTTACATTCCGGCCTGACGACTAGGCGCCCTCAGCACTTTGCAAGTTGCACATGGAGAAGACCATCCACAAGTACACGAACTTCGATGAAATGAAGGCCGATGAATATCGGTACTGGCAAAGCCGCCCCGTGCATGAACGGATGGATGCGGTTGAGGAAATGATTCAGACCGCCTACGCACTCAAGGGTTGGGAGATCGAGCCGGATGTACCAAGACTACAAAGACCTTTTGTCCGCCTTCCATGTCCATGGCGTTAAATACCTCATTGTGGGGGGATACGCTGTTATATTTCACGCTCAGCCCCGTTTTACCAGGGATCTCGACGTTTTCATAAAGGCGGACTCCGTTAACGCGCAAGCGACGTATGTTGCGCTCGCCGAATTCGGCGTAGCGCTAGAAGGTATTCGACCCGAAGACTTCGCGAACCGCGCCACTTTCTATCGTTTTGGACGTGATCCTCGGGGCTTCGACATTCTTCCCGACATCCCGGGTGTCGATTTTGACGCCGCATGGGACTTCATTTCAAGTGGTGATCTTGTCGCAGCAAAACTGGCCTCCGGACGTCCTCAAGACCTTGCCGACGTTGACGCGATACGCAAGGCAGCCGAAAGCCAAGCCGCACAGAGCGCAAAGAAGAAGACCTCGGAACCGAACGCACCTGACTAACCAGCTTCCAAAACAGTAAAAGCGGGCCGGCACACCTGGCGCCAGCCCGCTTGTTCTTCAAAAGCTATTTCTTATCTCAAACGACGTCTACGCCCATGCTGCGGCAGGCGCCCTTGACCTGCGCCATGGCCGCTTCCACCGTGAAGCAGTTGAGATCCGGCATCTTCAGCTTGGCGATCTCTTCCACCTGCTTCAGCGTGATCTTGCCGACCTTGTTCTTATTCGGCTCGGCCGACCCCTTAGCGAGGTTCACAGCGCGCTTCACCAGGATCGCCACCGGCGGCGTCTTGGTGATGAACGTGAAAGATCGATCAGAATAGATGGTGATCACCACTGGGATGATCAACCCTTCCTGATCCTTCGCTGAGGTCTTCGCATTGAAGGCCTTGCAGAATTCCATGATGTTGACGCCCTGCGGACCGAGCGCCGTGCCGACGGGAGGCGCCGGCGTGGCTTTCCCCGCCGGGATTTGCAACTTAACCTGACCAGTAACTTTCTTCGCCATGTTCTTTACCTGATTGCGGCCCTCGCGAGTTCCCTCCGAGCGGCTTTCCTTATATCTTTTCTACCTGCAAGAAATCCAGTTCCACCGGTGTTGAGCGGCCGAAAATAGTCACCATCACGCGCAGTGTATTGCGATCGCTGTTGACCTCGTCCACCTTGCCGGAAAAGTTTGTGAACGGCCCGTCGACAATTTTCACGGTTTCGTTCTTTTCGAACTTGAGCTTTGGGCGCGGCCTGTCGGCGCTGGTAGACTGCCGGAACAATACCGAGTTCACTTCATCCGCCGTCAGCGGCACGGGCTTGGTGCCCCCGCCCACAAACCCTGTCACCCGCGGAGTAGACTTCACCGCATGCCAGAGTTCATCGTCCATTTCCATCTCGACCAGCACGTAGCCCGGGTAGAGCATGCGTTTGCTGGTGACTTTCTTACCGTTGCGAAGCTCAATCACTTCCTCCGTGGGGATCAGTAATTGACCGATGCGATCGGCAAAGCCAAAAGCCTGGGCACGGGTCCGCAACGACTCAGCGACCTTTTGCTCAAATCCGGAGTAAGCGTGGATGATGTACCAGTGCTTTTCAGGGCCGGCGGGCGTCTGCGGCTGAGGCGCCCCAGTGGGCTCCTCCGCTTCCGATGGTGCCCCATCCTCGGCGGGCACTTCCGCTTCGGCATCCTCGGAGCCGGCAGCTGCGGATTCTTCGTGGTCCGCGGGCGACTCAGCTGCCTCGACAGGCTCAGCCGTTTCTCCCTCTGCGCGTTCTAGTTCTTCCTCTGCCATTGCCTCAATCCTGTCCATTTGTAACCGGCTTACTTCGTGAAGTAGTCGATGATCCTGGTAATTCCGGCGTTCACGATATAGTTCACGACGGCAAAATAGGCCGCAAACAAGAAAACGGCGGCGATCACGACAGCTGTGGTGGCTCGCACCTGGGGCCAACTGGGCCAAGTCACACGGCGCATCTCAGCCTGGAGTTCTTCCACGTAACTCTTTGTCGCCAGTGGCCACTTCGTTAATTCCATATTCCTTAACCTCTAACTGAGCACGCCAATATCAAGGGCGCGCCCGGCACCAGCGTGAATCCCACCGGTCGGGCGTCACCAAACCTCGCCAGCAGACTGCATCCAGGAAGCAAAAAGGCGGGAAAGTCTGGCAGGGGCAGAGGGATTCGAACCCCCACTCGCGGTTTTGGAGACCGCTGGTCTAGCCGTTAAACCTATGCCCCTATGTTTCCAACTATCTCAGCCTACCAAACTACTTCGTTTCACGGTGCGGCTGGTGCTTACGACAGTATGGGCAGAACTTCTTCAGCTCGATCCGCTCCGTGGTGGTCTTCTTATTCTTCGTGTTGCTATAGTTCCGGTTCTTGCACTCTTGGCACTGGAACTGGATAATCTCGCGCGGCATAACAGCGTTCCTTTACTTCTACTGACTTAATCTCGTAAAACCAAACGCACCATCGGGCGAGGCCGAAGCCTCGCCCCGGTTTGAATACATTCGGGCGAATGCGCTATTCCAAAATCTCCGACACCGTGCCGGCGCCCACCGTGCGGCCACCTTCACGAATCGCGAAACGCAGCCCCTTATCCATGGCGATCGGCGTGATCAGCTCCACTTCCAGCTGCACGTTGTCGCCCGGCATCACCATCTCCATGCCTTCCGGCAATTGCGCTACGCCCGTCACGTCCGTCGTCCGGAAGTAGAACTGCGGCCGGTAGCCCTTGAAGAACGGGGTGTGCCGTCCGCCTTCTTCCTTCGACAACACGTACACTTCACCCTTGAACTTCTTGTGCGGCTTGATCGAGCCCGGCTTCGCAATCACCTGCCCGCGCTCCACGTCGTTCTTTTCAATGCCGCGCAGCAGCAAGCCCACGTTGTCGCCCGCACGGCCTTCGTCGAGCAGCTTCTTGAACATCTCCACGCCCGTGACCACCGTCTTCCGCGTGTCCTGGAATCCGACGATCTCCATTTCCTCGCCGACCTTGCAGATGCCCTTCTCAATGCGCCCCGTCACCACCGTTCCGCGGCCCTGGATCGAGAAGATATCCTCAATCGGCATGATGAACGGCTTGTCAATGATGCGCTCCGGCATCGGAATGTACGTGTCGACCTGCTCCATCAACTCATCGACCGTCTTTTCCCACTGCGGCTCGCCGTTCAATGCGCCCAGCGCGCTGACCTTCACTACCGGCAAATTGTCGCCCGGGAATTGATAGCTCGTCAGCAGCTCGCGCACTTCGAGCTCCACCAGCTCGAGCAGCTCCGGATCGTCCACCATGTCAACCTTGTTCAGAGCCACCACGATGTACGGCACTCCCACCTGGCGCGCCAGCAGGATGTGCTCACGCGTCTGGGGCATCGGCCCGTCGGTTGCCGCCACCACCAGAATCGCGCCATCCATCTGCGCCGCCCCGGTGATCATGTTCTTGATGTAGTCGGCGTGACCCGGGCAGTCCACGTGCGCGTAGTGACGATGGGCCGTCTCATACTCCACGTGCGCTACCGCGATCGTGATCCCACGCGCCTTCTCTTCCGGCGCGTTGTCGATGGAATCGAAGCTCCGGAACTTCACCTTCGGGTTGTGCTTGGCCAGCGTCTTCGTTATGGCCGCCGTCAACGTCGTCTTCCCGTGATCGATGTGTCCGATCGTCCCGATGTTTATGTGCGGCTTGCTGCGATCAAATTTCTCTTTCGCCATCGTCTACCTTCTTTTTCGAGTCCTCTGATTCACCTGGCAGTGATTTCGGCCTGACAGTCGTCTCCCGCTCACTGCTGTTCATACAAACCCGGCGAAACAACCTTACGCACCGGGCTCTTACATCTCAAGAAATCTGGAGCCGTTGACCGGGATCGAACCGGTGACCTCTTCCTTACCAAGGAAGTGCTCTACCAACTGAGCTACAACGGCCTGCGTGATGGTGGACAGGGAAGGATTCGAACCTTCGTAAGCCGCAAGGGCTGACAGATTTACAGTCTGTTGGCTTTAACCACTCACCCACCTGTCCAGCTACTCAAACCAAAACCATGCAATACCCTATAAAAGGCCTCGGCGCCCAAGCCACGGGATGCAGAAAAAAACTCCCTGCGTTGCCAGCGAGCCAGTTTGCTTTGGGTGGGGATCTCTACGGAAGGAACTCCTACGAACGCAGAACTCCTGTTGCCTTCACTGTCGAGAATAACATATTGGCTGCCGTGCCAGCTAATATCACACTCAACTCGTTCGTGGGCTTAAATTTAGCTCTCTGAACCGGCACGAAATCCTAGTCCGGTTGCCGGTCTCCTACTGTTTTGTAGGTCACGGTCTTCCCGTCAGGAAGAAAAACCTCGTAGCGGATGGTAAGTGTGTGACCGTCCGTCGAAACCTTGGCAGAGACGCTCCCTGACAACACCCCGTTGCGCATCACCGTCGCCACCAAGGTGTGGTGGCTGGTCTGCTGAAAAATGACCGAGTCGCCGATTAGACTACCATTTAAGGGATACGGTTGCCCGTCGGCATGAAACGTTGCCTCAATAAGGGCCGATCGCCCATCGGGGTACACGGTGTCGGCAGTATAACGAACAAAATCCCCCACTCTGTGAAATGCGGCTGTCGCTTCAATCGGAATGGGGATTGGCGCACTAGGCGACACATCCGTGTACCGGGTCTTCCAAGTTCCAAGGAACAGGGAAAGAGCGCCATCAACGGACATGTTAGGACCTCCCGGACTCGGCGTTCAGGGCTGGGCTCGCTCATATATTAACAAACACAAGCAGTTGAACGCTGAGCAATCCAGCGTGATCGCAGCCCTTCACGACTTAGGCAAAGTGAAACAGAAGCGGCTTCCCTCCCCCTCTGTCGATTCCACCCAGATTCGCCCACCATACAAGTCCACCACTCGCTCGCAGATGGATAGCCCTATTCCCGACCCGTCGAACCGGTGGTTGGCGTGAAGACGCTTAAAAAGCCCGAAGACGTACTCTCGGTACTCCGGCTCGATGCCGATACCGTTATCTTCGACACAGAATCTCCAGAACGCTCCTTCATCCGTAACGGCGAAGCTGATGACTGGAGGCCGGTCCGGGTGACGGTACTTCAATGAGTTCGACAGCAGGTTCTGAAGCAACTGAGATAGATGCACCTCGGCAACCGCGACGGCGGGCAGCGAGTCGGCAGTGACACGGGCCGACGTCTCTTTAATCGTCGGCTCCAGGATCGTGATGACTGCGGCCAGAACCGCGTTCGCGTCCACGGGTGCGCGATCGCTTGGCTGTTGGTGGCCAATCTGCGCGTAGTTCAAGAGGTCCTTCACCAGCGCCTCCATTCGGTGTGCACCTTCCGTGACGAAAGCCATGTAATGTTGAGACTTCTCGTCGAGCGCTTGGCCAATCCGCTTCTTCAATAATTCTGCGTAGATCGCCACCATACGAATCGGCTCCTGCAAGTCGTGCGACGCGGAGTACGCAAACCGGTTAAGATCCTCGTTCGCACGCCTCAACGTCGCGTTCATTCCTTCTAACGCCAAATTCGCCGCCTCTAACTCGGCTGTACGCTCGTTCACCCGGGCTTCAAGCGCAGCGTTCAGGTCGCTGAGCTGCACGGCACTGGGCAGCTTCAGAGCCGTTGGAATGATTCGCAGAAACAGTAGCGTGGTAAGGAACGAAGAGATTGCGGTCAGCGCTTTAATGACTCCCTCCAGACGATATGTTCCGTGCCATAACATCCAAATCTGCAGGAGGTGGGTTGTTCCACACGAAAAGATAAAGATACTGAAGAGCAGAACAATCCAGTAGTACTCGTACGCCAGATCGCGACGCTTCCACATGAGGTAAAACAGCCCCAGCGGTATGAGGTAGTACGAGAGCGCGATCAGCGCGTCCGACGATAGATGAAGCCACAGGATTTCGGGATGCCACTTATAACAGAACCCGTGCGGCATGAAGTCTGAGGTGAATAACTTCTGAAAAAACTCAAGCATGGAGGTTTGTCCGATTCTTTCGCGCCGTATCCGTGATGCGCTTCCAACGGCGAGAGAATTGAGTTTCGTAAGGTGCCCTCAACTACATGGTCAAGGCTGTTGTTATATCAAGAAGTGGCGCCACCCGGCCGCTAGAAAATCCGTCATATGCGGGCCGCTCTCAGACCGGGGAAGGCCGTAAATCTTTGTAAACTAAAGAAAAGCGACGCTGGGCTGATCCCGAAGATCAGCTAACCTGAAAACAACACCATGGCCCGACTTTCCATTCTCCTGGTCGATGACGACGCCGAACTCTGCAGCCTCATGGTGGAGTTCTTCGCCCAGCACGATATCGATATTCAGTTCGCCAACAACGGTGAGCGGGGACTCAACCTTGCCCTCAACGGGACCTTCGATTTGATCCTATTGGATGTCATGATGCCCGGCATGGACGGCTTTTCGGTCTTGCGGCAGATTCGCCGGCGCAGCCCTATGCCCGTCATTATGTTGACCGCCCGCACCGAACATGGCGATCGGATCGAAGGACTGAATGCAGGCGCTGACGATTACCTCGCCAAGCCCTTCAGCCCGGATGAGCTCCTTGCGCGCATTCAAGCCGTGCTGCGGCGTTCCGGCCGTATCCCGACCCTGAAACCCGAAACGCTCGAGGCGAATGGTGTGCGAATGAACCCGGGCACCCGCGAAGTCTTTCGCGACGGCGTTCCCGTCGAGGTAACGTCCATCGAATACGAGATCCTCGAAATCCTTGTCCGTTCCGCCGGCCAAGCCGTTTCTCGTGACGATCTCGCGCGGTTGCTCTACAACCGCCAAGCGAATCCCTTGGAGCGTTCCCTCGACGTCCACGTTAGTCATTTGCGTCGCAAGCTCGAGAAGGGCAAAACGATGATCCGCACCATTCGCGGCGTCGGCTATCTGTTCGCAGCCGGTGAAGGATCCCCGTCGACCGTGGAGGCAGTCCAATGAGCCTCGAAAGGCCGGCTGCTCATCGATGAGATCCGTCTACGTAAAAATCGTCATCTGGCTGGCCGCTTCGCTCGTCACCTTCATCGCCGGCACCGTTGTCACCACCTCGTTCGTCTACCGCGCGAATACCACGGGCCGCAGTTTCTTTCCGCGCGCGATGCAATTCCAGGCCGACGAAGCCGCAGCGCGTTTCAAGTCGGGCGGCGCGCCGGCACTTCAGGAGTTTCTGCAGCGTTGGACGACGACGGTTGGGGGTGAGTACATCCTGGTGGACCATCGCGGCGTCGACGTGCTATCCGGGCGAGACCGCAACGATCTGATCCGCCAGCACTTGCCGCGACCCCGCTTCTATTCGCCCTTCTTGCCGCCTCCCTATAACGAAGTCCTGGTCTGGCCCACCACTGACCACAACTACTCGCTCATCGTACACGGGGCGTCGGGCCACCATAGCGCATGGAACGCGCTGCCGTACTACCTCTGGATTGTGGCGGCAACCACCGTCTTCAGCTATTTCCTGGCACTCTATCTCGTCTCCCCGCTGCGCAAGCTGAAACAATCCGCCGAACAATTTGGCCAAGGTGATTTTTCGACTCGTGTGAACCTCCGCCGCCGGGACGAATTCGGCAAGTTGGCCCACGCCTTCAATGAAATGGCCGATCGCATCGAGACGCTCATGACCGCCGAGCGCAGGCTGCTTCAGGATGTCTCCCATGAGCTGCGGTCGCCGCTGGCCCGCTTGGAATTCGCCGTGGAACTGGCCCGCACCAGCCCGAATCGCGAAGCCGCCATGGACCGGATCAAGAAGGAAGTCAACCGGCTCAGCTTACTTGTCGCAGAACTCTTGCAAGTAACCCGCGCTGAAGGTGACCCGGCCTCGCGGAATCTGGAAGAGATTTCGCTCGACCACCTCGTTCGCGACTTGATTGATGATTCCACCGTCGAATCGGAAGCGCGCGGCTGCCACCTGGAGCTCGATTGCTCAACGCCCATCCAAATCCTCGGCGATCGCGAACTGCTTCGGCGGGCCGTCGAGAATGTTCTGCGCAATGCCATTCGCTTCGCGCCGGAGAGCAGCGCCGTCTGCGTGAACGTCAGCCGTCATAACGACAAAGCGGTCATTTCAGTGCGGGATTTTGGCCCCGGCGTTCCACCCGAGACACTGCCCATGTTGTTCCGGCCCTTTTTCCGCGTGGAGTCCGACCGCAATCGCGCAAGCGGCGGCGTCGGCCTCGGCCTGGCGATTGCCAAACGAGCCATCAGTCTGCACCAAGGCCAATTGCGAGCCCGAAACGCCGGCCCCGGCCTCGAAGTGGAAATCGAGATTCCGGTCTCCAGCAACGGGCATTAGTATACGGTTGGATTCTCAGCGCGACGGTCACGAAGCGAACGTCCACGACTTACGTGAGTCAGCTCCACGCGCTTCGGAGCCTTTTAGCGACGTGCATTTCACTCAATGTTTACGGGCCGCAGGACTTCATTGCAGATAGCCCCAGCTTTTTGCAAAGAAAAAACTGTTACCCTCGACTCTCCGGCTCTTTTCAGAGCCAACCGGGCACAGCCTTCAGCATACTCCGGCCGCGGCGGCCCGTCACAAGTGTCACAAACTTCCAAAACTAGGTAATCCGTGGCACGGGCCTTCAGCCTGTGATGCTCGGAACGTAACTTACACATTCTATGTGATTCCAGTAGTGGGTTTGTGGAGAGGCTGTGATGGGTGCCCGCGCGCGTCAGCAAGCGGATGCGGCAACGTCCAGCCCCGTTTGGTTCCGGAAACGACGGGTTAGTACTTGTCCGCTGAGCCGGCGGCACGTTTCAAGTGGAACCAGTTCCAGGTGCGAAGGCTCGTTATTAGGCGTATGATTCTCCTTAAAGCGGAGGAACTATGTTGAATAACTTCTCTCGTGTATGGACCGGTCTCGCTCTCTCTTTGATATCTGCTCCATGTTTCCCTCAGACGTCGCCCGCACCAACGTCAGCAGCGCCAGCCGCAAATGCCGCCAAGCGGCGCGTCGCGGTACTGGATTTCGGATACGGCACGGTTCAGACTTCCGTCGCCCAAATCTTCGGCAGCAATCAAGACATTGGAAAAGGCATTGCCGACCTGGTGATCGACCGGCTCACCAACGACGGCAGCTATCGGGTGATCGAGCGGCGCCTTATTGACCAGATTATGGCCGAACAGAACTTCTCCAACAGCGACCGCGCAGATCCGACGTCGGCGGCCAAGATCGGCAAGTTGCTTGGCGTCGATTCAATCATCGTTGGCGACGTGACCCAGTTCGGCCGTGACGATTCCCACGTCGGCGGCGCGGGTGGACTCGGCCACTATGACAAATTCGGCCTCGGCGGTATCGGCGTGAAGAAAGCCAAGGCGGTAGTCGGCATTACCGCGCGTATCATCGACGTCAATACCGGCGAGATCCTCGCCTCCGTCCAGGGTAAGGGTGAGTCCCAACGCCAGGGAACCAACCTTGGGGGCGGCGGCGGCGATTGGGCAGGCAGTGGTGGCGGCAATTTCAGCATGGGAAGCTCCAACTTTGGGCAGACCATTATCGGCGAAGCGACCAATGCCGCAGTTATCGACCTCTCTCAGAAGCTGGAGGCTAAGGCAACCGCAATTCCCACCCAGACCGTGCATATCGAAGGCGTAGTGGCCGATGTCACCGGCAACGAGATGATCTTGAATGTCGGTAGAAAAGGTGGCGTTCACGCCGGCGACAAGTTCGTGGTGAGCCGCGTCACGCGGGTTGTGAACGACCCCGTCACAGGAAAGCCTCTGAAGAAGGTCTCTGAGCCCGTCGGCGAAGTGACCATCACCCAGGTCGACGAGGGCTCCTCCACCGGCAATTTCAGTGGAGGTGGCGCACCCAAAGTGGGCGATACTTTCAAGTCGCCGGGCAACTGATCTCAGCATGAACGCAGCGGTGCAGTGCGAGCGATGATGAAAAGGTGTTGGCACAAACTTAAAGCCCATCGCCGCGGGGCTGGAGTTTCGCTATCTTACGGTGTCAGCCGACCGTCGCCAGGCGTCAGCCCGCCCTGCGCGGCGTGGCCGCGTCCCCAACGCGACAAGGCCCTCCAGCTATTTTCCGACCACACGCGGGTTGGCGTTTGAGGCCAGCCAGCGTTATATCTGACAGCGAGCATGGCCGCTCCGGTTAACAATTCTTAGGTCGCACGCGCGCCGAAATAGAGTGTACTCAAACCTGGGGCATTTGGCTCGCGAACTATGACTAAGTCTCATCCATATCGAACATGGCGCTGGCGCACGGTTTCTCTCACATCGGCTGGCATCGTTCTCGGCAGCACATTGCTCCTGGCGTATTCCGATTGGGCCAAGAAAGACGCCAGCGAGTGGACCGACTCTGACGTGCGCGCCATCCTGACTGACTCTCCCTGGACAAAGCAGGCTAAGCTAAGCTTCGCCGGCAATATGGGCGGCGGTAGCCCAGGCGGCACGGGTCGCATGGGCGGTGGTGGCGGATACGGCGGCGGCCAGCCTGGCGGTGGCATGGGCGGCCCAGTCGGTGGTGGTGGTGGCATGGGCGGTGGCGGCGGTATGGGAGGCGGTGGCGGATACGGTGGCCGTCAAGGCGGAATGGGCGGCGGCCAGCCTGGTGGCGGCCAGCCAGAGCGTTTCGTTACATTGCAATGGGTCAGTGCCACACCCGTCCGGCTCGCCCTCCTGAAGCGACAGGCCGCTGGACAAGCGTCCGCCGAAGGCGCACACAACTTCGAAAAGCCCATGGATCAATATGTTCTGGCAGTCTCTGGCTTTCCCACGGGCGGTGGCGGGGGTGGTTGGAACCGTCAAGGCGGCGGCCAGGACGGCGATGTCGGTACCACCGGTGACCGACCTTCACACGATCCAGCCCAGATGGCCGAAAGACTCAAGGCAAATTCCGAGTTGAATCGGAAAGGGCACGATCCGATTCATCCCGATAACGTGACTTGGGACGAATCGAACGGCTCTCGCGTCATGATGTTATTCTTCCCGAAGACCGATGCGATTACTCTCGCCGACAAAGACGTAGAGATTCAGATCGCCATGGGCCCGATGGAAATCAAGAAGAAGTTCACGCTCAAAGACATGGTCTATCAGGGCAAACTGGAGTTGTAACCGGCTGCGCGATTTTTAAAGGTTTTAGCCGGTGGGTCGCTGGCCAAGACGACAAAGCATTCTTAGGTCGCAATTAGAAGAAACCACCCGGTTAGTCGATACGTTCTACAATCAGTCTCGAATTGCGCGATTCCATAAAAATGCTGTTTCGAAGAGCTTCAACGGCAGCGTTGTATTTCGTATTCTTACTCGGTATGGCGGGCGCTTGGGCACAATCGAGTGAGGGCTCGAAGGCTCACGAAGACAAGAAGGCTGCTGCGAAGTCGTCCGGCGACGACGGCGTTGACGAAGAAGTCTACGACATCGGCGGCGATGTCAAGGCGCCACGGGTCTTGCATCGCGTCGTGCCGGAATTCACTGAAAAGTCACGCGACCGGCACGCGGAAGGCTCTGTGATTCTCGCCGCCGTGGTTACTTCAAAAGGCGAGCCGCGCCAGATTCGCGTTCAAAAGGGCGTTGAACAGGATCTTGACGAGCAAGCGGTTGAAGCGCTGAAGCAGTGGCAGTTCGCCCCTGGCACTAAAGACAATAAACCCGTGGCAACCCGCGTCAGCATCGAGATCCGATTCAATGTTCTCTAAAGCCCAAGTAAGGTTTATCCCGGCGCACGCTGTACCGGATCAATGCCGCCCGCACGCTGTTACGCCTTCGCCCTTTCATTCCGTAGCGACGCTTCGATCTCCGCCACTTCTTCCTTCGTAAGCCGGAACTCCAGCGCGCCAACCACTCCTTTGATTTGCTCGGCTTTTCGTAGACCGACAATCGCGCCCGTCACGGCCGGATTGTTCAACGTCCAGGCAATGGCCACTTCGCCCGCAGTCCGGCCGTGCCGCCGCCCGATTTGCCGCAGCTGCTCCACCAGCTCGAGATTGCGGCTCAGCAAAGGCTCCTGGAAAAGCGGATTCCGGCTCCGCCAATCGTCCGCCGGCAGATTCAGCGCGCGCTCCCGCGTCATCGCTCCACTCAGCAGACCGTTCTTCATGGGCGAGTAAACGATCACGCCGATCTTGTTCTCCTCAGCGTGCGGCAAAATGGCATCCTCCACTTCGCGCGCCAGCAAGGAGTACGAAGGCTGCAGTCAGGTGATCGGCGCAATCTTCTGAGCGCGCTTCATTTGCTCTACGTTGAAGTTCGAAACACCGATCCAGCGAACCTTGCCCTGCTCCTTCAGTCGCGCCAGCTCCGTCCACCCTTCTTCAATGTCCTCGTCGGGCTGAGGCCAGTGCATCTGATAAAGGTCGATCACGTCCACCTTCAATCGCCGCAGACTCGCCTCGCATTCCTTCCGGATCGAGTCAGCTTTGAGGCACCCGTAGATGCTGCCATCCTCTCGCGCCAACCGCTCACACTTGGTGAAGATATAAGGCCTCCGTGACAGTTCAGCAACGGCCCGGCCCACCACTTCCTCGGAGTGCCCAACGCCGTAGATGGCGGCCGTATCGATCCAGTTGATCCCCGCATCGACCGCCGCATGGATCGCGGCAATCGAGTCCCGGTCGTCTTGGACGCCCCAGGCAAACTGCCATCCCGAACCGCCGACGGCCCATGCCCCGAAGCCCAGAGGAGTGATCTGCAGGTCGCTGTTTCCGAGTTGCTTGGTCTGGATCATTGGTCTTTGGAATAAATGATAACCCCGGGAGTTTCCTCTCGCCATCCACCGCCCCCTCTTAGTACTACCGGTCCTGTGTATCAGAACAACGCTGCAAATCCCGCCGTCGACGCCATAACCTTTCAGGTCTACGAGGAAGAAGCCTACCTTTTCAATCAGATTGTCGGTACGTCAGATCCAGCAACCCGCATCGCAATTCAGGATGCAGCTTGGAATCTAACCAACGCGGCATTCAGCCTCGTCGGCAACCTGGCAGCTCAGAACTGGGTGACCGCCGCTGAGAATCCCGCCAAAAACCAGCACGTCAATCTCACCGGGATCTTCATTCTCTCCGATGTCACGGGAACAAACGGCCAACAGGAGTTCATCTTCGATCCCCCCACTCTCAGCCGCGTTCCGGAGCCCGCTTCCCTCGGTCTGCTGGGCGGCGTTTTAGGGCTGGCTTGTCTCTGGCGTCGATTCTCGCGCCGCCAAATCCGCTGATCGGTACCAGGGATCTCAGTACTACCCTAGTATTCGTTGTGGTGGGTCCCCGACACAATCTACGCTTTGTCGATTCAGCCCCCGTTTGCGATTGGCCATTCACCTCCAGAAATACCTGTATCACCCACGGGCCAGCCTGCCCTCCAAACTTCAATGCATTGAATACACAACGCTTATAGGTCGCCTGAGCTCGCCCCTCCGCAGCTTCTAGGCAAAAGACCGCCGCCCTTGGCAGAGAAGTCCTGGACTCGCCGGACACAACCTCGTAAAGCGAATGTGGCGGCTTCTATTCTTGCTCGGAGCACTCGGAACTCTTGAGGCGACCTCGGTTTCAATCGAGATCGCGAGCCCTGGCAACATCTATGCCGACCCGGCATTCGTGACCGACCAAGGCTACTACGTCGGCCCCTACACGCTGGTCGTGAATGGAGAGACAAAGCTTGGCCTCTGCGTGGACTTCTACCATCAGAGCACCGTCGACCACCCTTGGAGTGCATTTCAGACGCCGGTCACCTCCGGAGTGCTGAACAACACCTACGTCTACCAGGAGAATGGCGGCAACCCAAGCGTCAACGGGGTTGCGTTGCAGACCTATGAGGAGGAAATCTACCTCTACCGTAAGATCGTCGCCAGCATTCTTCCCGCCGACCGCATCGCGATCCAGGAGGCCGCCTGGTCCATTACCGACTCCAGCTTCGATATCAGTAACAACCGGGAAGCGCAAATGTGGGCGGCAGCAGCCAAGGACCCCGCAAACTACCTGCGTGTCGATCTGACGGGTCTCGTCATCTACTCCGATGCCCATGGCATCAACGGCGGCGAGCAGGAGTTTATCGCCGATCCCATCACGCAAGTCCCGGAACCAGCCGCTCTGGGGATTTTCGCCGGCGTACTCGGGCTCGCTTGCATCAAACTTCGGCGCCGGCACTGATCGCGATCCCGCCCTCGTGAGATGATGCTCCCGATGAGTTCCAGCCTGGAGTCCCTCGTTCAGTCCGCCATCGCTGCCAGGGAAAAGGCCCGTGCGCCCTACTCGCGCTTCAAGGTCGGTGCCGCGTTGGAAACGTCCGCCGCAGGTGGAAGCGAGCCTACCATCTTCACCGGTTGCAACGTGGAGAACGCCACCTACGGCCTCACCATCTGCGCCGAACGAGTCGCCGTGTTGAAGGCCGTTTCCGAAGGGGCTACCGGCTTCACGCGCATCGCCATCGCCGCCGATACCGATACCCTCACCCCGCCTTGTGGAGCGTGCCGTCAGATTCTGTGGGAGTTCTGCGGGAACCTGGAGATCATCCTGACAAACTTACACGGCAAGTGCGAAACCCTCCGCTTGGCCGAGATCTTCCCCAGGCCCTTCGACTCGACATTCCTGTCTGTGTGAAAACAGCACCGAACCGCGCGCATGAGCAAGCGGATGCCGGCCCCCGTGGCGCGGGCTTTAGCCAGGCTTTAGCCTGCAGAGCGAGATTAGATTCATCTCGGCTCTGGTTCCCAATCCGATTTGGAGCGACTGCTGGAGTTTTCACACAGACTCGCAGCAGGCCGCCAATGCCCCGGGAAGGCGCACCAAAAGCGATGAAAATCCTCCGAACGCAGATTAGGAGCCGCCATCGGACGGTGACTTTCGACGGAGTGGGTGACTGACCTTTGATCATTTAAGACCTCACCCAAGGCTCTGCAAGAACTTGTACGAATTCGCAATTGCCTCGAGCGGCGGATGACTCATCTTCCCCTCATGCTCGACAAAGTAGTGCTTCACGGACGCCTGCTTCGCTGCGCCGAAGAGCTGCTCCCAGTGGATGACCCCGTCACCAATCTCGGCATTGGTCCCCATATCCTCCGCTGCGAGCGAGGTCGTCACGGCGAAGCCCGGCCTCAGGTCCTTCAGATGGAGCAACTGGATGCGGGTGGGATACTTCTTCAGGTACGCAATCGGGTCGTATCCCGCATGCACCACGTGGCCGCAATCCAGTTCAAACACGACCAGGCTTGATTCGGTGGATTGAATCAGCACGTCCAACGCCACCATGTCTCCAAACTTCTTGAAATCGACGGCATGGTTGTGATAGCCCAACTGCAACCCGTTCTTCTTTAGAACCGCGCCGTACTTGTTGAGTTGTTCGGCATTCCACTTATAGTCGTCGAGCGAGATCTTCTCGTACAGCGGGACCAGATCTTCGAACTTCATGTGGACGAGGTTGGCGTCCTTTGGACTTCGCAGCGTGGGGAAGACCACGATCATGTACCGCAGCCCGAGCTCAATGACAGCATCGATGGTTTGCTGGCTCTTGAAGCTGTCCAGCTCGAAGTGGCCGCTGACGCAGCTCAATCCGGCATCGGCAAACTTTTTGCGATAGGTCGCCACCGAAGTTGGCAATTCAAAGAACTCGATTTCCCGGTAGCCGATCTGGGCAATCTTGCTCAACGTGGCGTCGTAGTTCTTCTCGAGTTCTTCCCGGACCGTCCAAAGCTGCAGACCGATAGGGAGCCCTAGCGGGTTGGCCCGCAAACAGGTCTCGCCGCCGGCGAGCCAAGCGGCGCCCGCCGCCGTGGCGCTCCGCAGAAACTGTCTTCTGGATGTGGTCATGCGTATTTCGCTCCGGCTCTCCGTCATTCGAGCCAGCGAAACAGCCATGACTTGCTATGGCTGAAGCGCTAGCGTGGCTTTACCACTGGCGCCACTATATATCAGCTCAAGCGCATGGATGCTCTGGGCTTTGCCATGATATGCGAAGAAAAGCAGCCCCGCTTGGGGAAGGGCGCGTTCTCCTTCCGGTAAGCGGGCCTTTTGGACCTTCTGGTCCATGGCGAGCACCAGCGGCATAGGCATCTTGGGAGGAGGGGGCTTGCTGTTATCCTGCCCACCGCCAGTGCTGATGCCGGTTGAAGACTTCTGCTCGTCTTTATCGACCGGAGGCGACCATTCGGGATCTTTCAGGGAGTGCTGCACCATTTCGAAAGGCTGGCTGGGCAGAGTTGACTTCTTGTTCTCATTGACTCGGAGCGAAAAATCCGCGGGATTCAGTTTAAGCTTCGCTTCGGGCGGCCCGAACAACCCCACTTCAACCACAACATAGTCTTCCGTAGAGAAGGTTCCGTCGGGCGTCGGAACGGAATGCCCCATGAACTCGGCGGCCACCGTCAACGTTCCTGCCTCTGCGTGAGCCTGGTATTCGGCCGGACTCACGCGGGGCGGCACACCCTTCGCCTTATTGGTTAAAGCGTCGGGGGCTGGTGGGGCTGGCGGCTCTTGTCCATAGAAACACAGGGCACCTATCAGAACAGCGGTGATCAGGCCACCGGTTCTCAACGTAGAAGAGAATCGCATTTCAGATCACAAAGTAACATAGCCGCGAATTAATGCCTGGCCGGAGACTCATGCACTCACCGGCGGCAGCTTGTAAACACGGTGGGCGTTCTCCCAGGTCATCTTCCGGAACTCAGCAGGCGTCACCGTCTTTTGGAGCAACGTCAACGTCTCCCGAGCGACACACTTGCCGGCGAGCCGGCTTGCGGCGGGGTTGTTGGCTTGCGAGATGCCGCCGCCGTGGCCGTCGCTGCAACTGCAGTCGCTGCCAAAGATCAATTTATCCTGATGCCGTTCGAGGAAACCGCGAGTGAACTCCGGGTCGCGCGAGAGCCCATTGTTGCCTGAGTTCGCGGAGAGATCGCCGAACAGATTGGGGTAGTCGGAGAGCAGCTTGTCGGTGACTCCGCCCGGCACGACCTTGCCTGTGGGGTAGGCGACGTCATCGGCATAGGCGGCGCTGATGTTGGCCCAGAAGGCATCGGCGTGGCCAATGAAGCGTGTCTTGGGATACGCCTTCAAGATCACCTCGAAGTTCTTGAAGCCGGTGCTGAACACACCCTCGGTTGGCGTGTGTGGAACTTCCTGAAAATGAATCAAGATAGGGACATTGAGATCGGCCGCGAGCGCATACGCCCGCCTAAGCTCGGGCCCATCCGCGGCGACATGAAACTTGATCTCGCCAAGGCCGATCGCGCCGTTCTTTAAGGCAGTGGTCAGCAGTTTTTCGGCGTCCGGCTTAGTGATATCGGCACTCGCAAACCACCCCAGGAAGCGCCCCGGGTACTGGGTCTGGAGGTTTCTGATCTGCTCCACGGCGTTCTCGCGGGCCAACAACAAGGCGTTCGAAACACCGCACCCGTCGAGATGAGCCACGTTCGATTCCGGTGACGCGCGCAAGTGGAAGTGACAATCAACCACCGGGCCGCCCCACGGATTCGCTGTTGGTGCCTGCGCCTTCAAGGCCGTTGCGCAAATGGTGGCCGCGATAGATTGTGCAAACTGCCGCCGGTTAATAATCATGGGTTGCTCCCGTTCTTGAAGTGGCTTGGAACAGATCACGCTATCACGACCGGGGGTGAAGTACCCATAGCGACTCGCCGGCTCTCAGGCTCGCCGAACGGCCCAGCCCAGCATAAGAAGGCCGCTAGCGACGATCCAGCTCCCGGCCACCCGAACAGCGATGCGGGTCCAAGGCCAGCGAAGAGAGACCACGAACGACGCCATTAGCGCCACCAGCACGAATACGGCGAAGACCAATCCAAGCATGGCGACAGCGCCCACGTCGGGTTGGCCCATGGCCGCTCCGTTCAGATAACCGTGGACGAGGCCCAGCAGCGCGGCAAGGCAAGTCATCGCTCGCAGTGAGAGTTTGGCGTCCGCAGCCACCAAGCCTCCGAACAGCAGAAACGAGAGGGTCGTGAGCAGAGGGGTCGCAGTCGCGGGCGCCGCGAGACCGATGAGTCCACCCAATAGCCAGGCAGCGGGAAGGACGAAGAGCGCCCGCCGGCCGTACGCGGTTCCTCGCAGTCCGGCGAGAAGAGCCAACGCGATCACGGGCAGCAGGTCTTCCGGACTCAGCACGAAATGCACCAGCCCGTCATAGACCGGCCCCATCCCGGTCGAATTGAGGTGTGCTTGCGCAGGGATCGGCAGGAGCGCGGTTGCTAACACGACCCCAGCCAGCCATAAAAACCGCCTCAAGCGAATGCCCTCCACAGGAACAACAACCCAGCTACCGCTACTACGCCGCCGGCCACGCGGACGAACGTCTGGCCCCATTGCCAGCGGTGAACGGTTCCGATGCCAATTCCCACGCCATGCAGGCAACCAGTCGCGATGACGAAGCCCATGCTGTAGAGCAGTCCGCTTTGGCCGGGCGGCAATTCAGTGCCGTGCGCATAACCGTGGAAGATGGCGAACACACCTACCAGCAGCGCGGCTGCCGCTAGCGGCGGTCGCAGTTCAAACAGCACCGCTGCCCCCAGCATAATGGCCGATACCGCGATGCCGTACTCGATCCCATGAAGCGGCACTCCCATCAATCCGAGCATGCCGCCGAACGCCATCACCATGGGGAAGGCAACCGGCAGAACCCAAATGGCCGGTGCGCCCAGTTGCGCTCCCCATAGACCTACCGCGATCATCGCCAGTACGTGATCGAGTCCGGAGACGGGGTGGCGAACGCCACTCAGGAATCCGGCCGCCTCCCCCTTCTGGATGTGAGCCTGGGCTAACTGGGTCGCCAGAAGAAGCGCGCATAACAAAGCGGCTGCTTGGGCAATGACACGCGGTCGCGGGACTCTCATCGTACGCCCTCGAAGAGCAATACCACGCGCTGCACCGTCCAGAACGCACCCAGTGACCCTACGGTGTAACCGGGAAGCGCCTCTGCCCAGCGGGGCCAGCGCACTTCCAGAATGTGAAAAGCGCGCTCCAGTGCCAGGATCAATGCGATGAAGCCGAGCTGCCCAAATTCCACGCCGACATTGAAGCTGACCAGCGCAAGCGGCAGCTCATGCCTTGGCAGGCCCGCGCTGGTCAGCGCGCTGGCGAAGCCAAAGCCGTGCAAAAGCCCAAATGCAAAAGCCACAACCCAGGGATGACGAATGGTGAAGCTCGACTCGCCCCTCCATGAGCGAACGATCTCCGGCCCGAGAAACAGAATGCTCAACGCAATCGCGGCATTCAGCGGCAGCACCGGTACTTCTGCATAACCGAGTGTCGCGATGGCCAGCGTGATGCTATGCGCCACCGTGAAGGCGGTCACGGTCTTCAGCAGCATCCAGCGGTCTTTCACGATCAGCAGCAGCCCCAGCACGAAGAGCATGTGGTCAGCGCCGAAAAGAATGTGCCGGATTCCCTGCACGATGTAAGTGCCGGCCACCTCCAGAAGAGTCTGTGAGGCGGCAATCTCCACCCACGCCTGCGACGGGTGTATGATCGCTGTCCATTTCCTGCCATCGAGCATCTCCACACGCACCAGAACGTCGGTGATGGTTGACTGAAGTCCGGGGAACTGGATGCGCTTGCCTGCCAGGCCGTTTGGCCCGGCATCAATCCAGCGGCGTTCCAGGAAGGAATCGGCTAGTTCCTGTACGCTGGGCTCGCGCAGATTCTTCACGTCGTCGGGGAGCTTGAGCACGATGGGCAGACGCATGCCGGCGAGCACGGGCGTCCGCCAGAGGACGCTGAATTGTCCAGGCGCGGTTTCTTTGATTTCCAGATAAGCGGGGCGCGCCTCGTGGGCCGACGCGATCGAAGCGGCAAGAAGCCACCAAGCAGTCATCCAAGCGACACGCGACCGCAAACAACTCACAGAGGTCCCTCACCCGATGGAGCGGGAACGTCATTCTTCGGCGGAGGAACCGGGGCCTGCGCGGCTTCCTTCTCAGAAGGACCAGGCAGCAATACCACGTATTTGGCGCGCATCTCCGCGTAAGCCTTTTGCCACGCCGTCGCCTTTTCCTCGCCCAGCCACGCGGTCTTCACGTCGGATTCAATTTCTTCCAGCGCCGGGGTGCGGCCAGGGATGACAGTATCGACAAAGACCAGGTGCCATCCGTAGCCGGACTCGACGGGACCCTGCCACGAGCCAGGCTTCACTTTCTCAAGGGCCACCGCAAATTGCGGTCCGAATTCCTTGGCGATTGCGCTGGGCGCGCGGTCACCATAATAGTCCTGGAACATAAAGGAATCGCCGAGGGAAACGGCGAGCTTCGAATCCTCCGGCTGGCCGGCGATTTTGGCCAATGTCTTTGCGGCGTCTTCCTGAGCATTCTTGCCACGCTTGTCGGGCGAAAAGTAGAGGTGGCGGAAGCTGTAGCGGCTAGGCAGGGCGAACTTGTCCTTGCTCTTTTCGAACCAAGTCTTCAGTTCTGCCGCGGAGGGTTCATGGGCAGCGGCCACATCCTCGGCCAGGAACTGCATCTTCTGCGCCATGCGGCGCTTCACGATGGTGTCGTCCTTATCCAGGCCCATGGCGAGGCCTTCGCGGTACAGCACCTCTTCCTTGACTTTGTCTTCGACCATCGCCTGAAACTCGGCCGGTGTCGGTTGACGATGCCATTGCGATTCGAAGTACGTCTCCATCAACCGCAGGTCGTCCAGGCTGAGCGCGATTTGCTTCGACGATTCGAACCCGCCGCGGCCACGATGCGCGTAGGAGTACAA
>JBAUOG010000461.1:0-20971 GCA_049579625.1 Bryobacteraceae bacterium | reverse complement strand
AGGCCGCATTGTTCCTGATGAAGAGCTCAAAGCTCAGCTGTCGTCGCGACGACCGTATCGTGAGTGGCTGAAACAGAACCAAGTGACGCTCGAAGCGCTACCGGAGCCGCCGCGGGTGATTGGTTCGGACCATGAAACCGTGCGCATGCGGCAACGGTGCTTTGGCTATACCGACGAAGACATCCGGCTGCTGCTGACGCCGATGGCGATCAATGCCGAAGAGGCGATCGGCTCGATGGGTACCGACACGCCGCTGGCTTGTCTTTCCGACAAGCCGCAGTCCTTATTCAATTACTTCAAGCAGCTTTTCGCGCAGGTGACCAATCCACCGATCGATCCGATTCGCGAAGAACTGGTAATGTCGCTGACCAGCTACATCGGGAACGAACGTAACATTCTGGATGAGACGCCGGAGCACTGCCACACGCTGAAGCTGAAGCGACCGCTACTGACCAATCGAGATCTGGAGAAACTGCGGCGGCTTTCGCGAGGCGACCTGCTGGCTTCAACCTTGCCGATGTTGTTCCGTGCATCGGACGGAGAGCCGGCGCTGAAGTGGGCCCTGGATGGCCTGTGCCGGCGCGCTTCGCTGGCGATCAAGTCGGGCTACACGCTGCTGATTTTGTCGGACCGGGGCGTGGACGAAGAATATGCGCCAATTCCCAGCTTGCTGGCTTTGACGGCAGTCCATAATCACCTGGTTCGAGAAGGAACGCGCACGCAGGTGGCGCTGATTATTGAATCGGGTGAACCGCGCGAAATCATGCACTACTGCCTGCTCATCGGGTATGGTGCGAGCGCGGTGAATCCGTACCTCGCTATCGAGACGCTCGAACAGCTGGCAAACGAAAAAGAGCTGCCGGAAGGGTTCGACTTCCAAAAGGCGCTAAGCAACTATAAGAAGGCCGTGAACAAGGGTCTGTTGAAAGTGTTTTCGAAGATGGGCATTTCCACGCTGCAAAGCTATCGCGGCGCCCAGGTATTTGAAGCGATCGGCCTGAACAAGGCGTTGATCGAGGAGTATTTTACGGGAACGCATTCGCGCATTGAGGGCGTGGGACTCGGGATACTGGCGCGGGAAGCCATTGCGAAACATCAGCTGGCGGTTCGGCCGGTGTCTGCGTCGGAGACCGAGCTGCCGATCGGGGGGAACTACCAGTTCCGTAGCAGCGGCGAGTATCACCTGTTGAATCCGGAGACTGTCAGCAAGCTGCAGCATGCGGTGCGTACTGAGAGTTTCGCCACGTTCCAGGAATATTCGGAACTGATCGACAAACAGAATAAGCACCTGTGCACACTGCGCGGATTGATGGAGCTAAAGACCAACGCGCGGCCGTTGCCGATTGAAGAGGTTGAACCGGTGCCTGAAATCATCAAGCGGTTCGCTTCCGGCGCGATGTCGTTCGGGTCCATCAGTAAAGAAGCGCACGAGACGATGGCGATCGCGATGAATCGTATCGGCGGGCGATCGAACACGGGAGAGGGCGGGGAAGACGAGGCACGCTTTGCGGTGCTGCCGAATGGCGACTCCCGGCGGAGTGCGATCAAGCAGGTCGCTTCCGGGCGCTTCGGTGTCACGACGAACTACCTGGTCAACGCGGACGAATTGCAAATCAAGATCGCGCAGGGGGCGAAGCCTGGAGAGGGCGGGCAGCTGCCTGGCCACAAGGTGGATGCCGAAATTGCACGGGTAAGGTATTCAACGCCGGGCGTGGGCCTCATCTCGCCGCCGCCGCACCATGACATTTACTCAATTGAAGATCTCTCGCAACTGATTTACGACTTGAAGAATGTGAACCCCAAGGCGCGCATCTCCGTGAAGCTCGTGGCGGAAGTGGGCGTTGGGACGGTTGCCGCGGGCGTGGCGAAGGCGCACGCGGACGTGGTGCTGGTAAGCGGCCACGACGGTGGCACGGGCGCATCGCCGTTGACGTCGATTAAGCACGCCGGCGCACCCTGGGAATTGGGCGTGGCGGAGACACAGCAAGTGCTGGTGATGAACGACCTGCGCAGCCGGATCCGTTTGCAAACCGACGGGAAACTACAGACCGGACGCGATGTCGTGATTGCCGCGCTGCTGGGAGCCGAAGAGTTTGGCTTCTCGACAGCTCCGCTGGTAGCGATGGGCTGCATCATGATGCGCAAGTGTCATCTGAACACCTGTCCGGTGGGAATCGCGACGCAAAACCCGGAGCTACGGAAGAAGTTCGCGGGCCAGCCCGAGTACGTGATCAACTACTTCTTCTTCGTGGCGGAAGAAGTGCGCCAGTGGATGGCCAAGATGGGCTTCCGGACCATGAACGAAATGATTGGCCGCGTGGACATGGTTGAGATGCGCCCGGCCATCGAACACTGGAAGGCGAAAGGGTTGGATTTCTCATCCATCCTGCACAACCCGCAAGTGCCGGGCCGAATTGGGCGGCGCTGCACGATTGCCCAGGATCATGGGCTCGAGCAAGCGCTGGACCATCAGCTGCTCGATCTGGCGAAAGACTCAATCGAGAACAAGACGGTGGCCGAGTTCAAGATGCCCATCCGCAACGTGCACCGCACGGTCGGGGCGATGATGAGCGGCGAGATTGCGCGGCGGTATGGCTCCGAAGGCCTGCCGGACGACACGATCAGTATTGGGTTCGCCGGGTCCGCGGGCCAGAGTTTTGGCGCGTTTCTGGCCAAGGGCGTCACGCTTCGTTTGGAAGGCGATGCCAACGACTATGTCGGCAAGGGCCTGTCGGGCGGAAAACTGGTTGTCTATCCGCCGCATACATCGTCCTTCTTGCCCGAGCAGAACATTCTGGTTGGCAATACGGTTCTCTACGGAGCGACCAGCGGCGAGGCGTACTTCAACGGCGTGGCCGGGGAGCGATTCGCGGTGCGCAATTCAGGCGCTACGGCGGTGGTGGAAGGTGTCGGCGACCACGGGTGCGAGTACATGACCAAAGGCACGGTTGTGATTCTGGGCAACACCGGGAAGAATTTCGCGGCCGGCATGAGCGGTGGCATCGCCTATGTGTTCGACGAGCAGGGCGACTTTGTATCAACGCGATGCAATCGCGCGGGTGTGGATCTCGACTCCATCTTTGATCCCGAGGATATTCAGCTGCTGGAAAGGCTCATCGCGAAACACGTTGAGTACACCGGGAGCCCGCGCGGCAAGTGGATCCAGGAGAATTGGTCCGCGATGCTGCCTAAGTTCATAAAGGTTTTCCCGCACGAGTACAAGCGCGTTCTGGGCATCGCGCGGAAGCCGGCTCCGGAGAGAATTTCTGTGACCCCGGCGCTCATGGCTCAGCCGCAGATGCTTCAGGAAGGTGCGAGGTAAGGCGATGGGCAAGGTCACAGGTTTCCTGGAACTCTCACGCGAAGCGCCGCACCGGCGTCCGGTCCATGAGCGGATTAACGACTGGTTCGAAGTCTATCAGGACCTGCCGGAGGAGAAGCTCAAGCAACAGGGTGGACGCTGCATGGACTGCGGCGTGCCTTTCTGCAACACAGGCTGTCCGGTAAACAATCTGATTCCAGACTGGAACGATCTCGCCTGGAAGGGCCGCTGGAAGGAAGCGGTGCGCGTGCTTCATTCGACCAACAATTTCCCTGAGTTTACGGGCCGCATTTGTCCGGCTCCGTGCGAAGCTGCCTGCGTGCTTGGGATTAATGCCCCACCGGTGACCATCAAGGCGATCGAGCAAGGCATCATCGACCGGGCGTTTGCGGAAGGCTGGGTGAGTCCGGAGCCCCCGCTGCGACGAACGTCAAAGAAGGTCGCGATTGTGGGATCAGGTCCTGCCGGTTTGGCGGCGGCGCAGCAATTGAACCGGGCCGGCCACCGGGTTACTGTGCTGGAGAAGCACGACCGCCTAGGTGGTCTGCTGCGCTACGGCATCCCTGATTTCAAGATGGAAAAGCACGTCGTGGAGCGGCGGCTGCGACAGTTGCAGGCCGAGGGCATTGAGTTTCGAACAAACGTCACGGCCGGCGTGGATGTGACCGGATCGGACTTGTTGAAACACTTCGACGCCGTGTTGCTGGCGACCGGCGCGGAAAATCCGCGCGAGGTCGACATCCCGGGCCGCGACTTGAAGGGCATTCACTTCGCTATGGATTACCTGACGCAACAGAACCGGCGCGGCGCCGGGGATGTGATCCCGGCCGCCGAAGCAATCGATGCGCGCGGCAAGCGGGTGGTCATCATAGGCGGCGGCGATACGGGGGCGGATTGTCTGGGTACAGCCCATCGCCAGCGGGCAGCGAGCGTGCACCAATTTCAAATCCACCCGATGCCGCCGGACAGCAGGCACCCGAACACGCCGTGGCCGAACTGGCCTCTCATGCTGCGTGTCGAAGCGGCGCATGAGGAGGGCGGTTTCCGCGAATGGAGTGTATTGACGACCCACTTCAGCGGCGACGAGCAGGGCAATGTCAGCAAGCTGCATGCCGTTCGCGTAGGGCCGAAGCCGAAGCTGGAGCGCATGCCGGACAGCGAATTCTACCTGGATACAGACTTGGTCCTGATTGCCATTGGATTCTCCGGTCCCGTCCGCCAGGGGCTGTTGGAGCAGTTGCCGGTGGAACTGACTGAGCGCGGTGCCGTGAAAACCGACGACACATATATGACCTCGCTCAAAGGCGTCTTCTCAGCGGGCGACATGCGGCGCGGCCAATCGCTGGTGGTGTGGGCGATCGCCGAGGGCCGAAAGGCTGCGCATCACATTGATGCGTACCTGATGGGATCGAGCACGCTGCCCGTATAAGCCGCGGCGCTTGCGATCTGCAATCAATTCGCAATGATCGACGGCTCCAGCCGCATTCCGCGCCAAGCGCGTAAGCCACAATGGAGAAAGTCGCTACCCGACCAACCTATGGAAACCACGTTACCGACTGAGCCTCAAGTGACTACCCCGCTCGAACAGATTCAGGAATTGGAGCGCACCTATCTGCTCCAGAATTATGCGCGTTATCCGCTGGCGCTGCATCGAGGCCGGGGATGCTATGTCTACGACGTGAGCGGCAACCGATACCTTGACTTGATTAGCGGCATCGGTGTGAACGCGCTGGGATACGCGCATCCGCGATTGACCAAAGTTATTCGGCAACAGGCGGGACTGCTGCTGCACACGTCGAACCTCTATTACCACGAGTACCAGGGGAAGCTGGCGGAACGGATCTCGAAGCTGAGCGGGTTGGCCCGATGCTTCTTCTGCAATTCCGGCACCGAGGCGATTGAGGGCGCGTTGAAGATGGTGCGTGCGCATGGCAATTCCATCAGCCCGACGAAGCACGAGATTGTTTCCCTCGACAACTCCTTCCACGGGAGGACGTTTGGCGCGTTGTCCATCACGGGCCAGCCCAAGTATCGGAAAGACTTCGAGCCGCTATTGACCGGAGTACATTTTGTTCCGCGCCGGGATATGAAGGCGCTCGAAGCGGCCGTAAACGAAAACACGGCGGGAATTGTGCTGGAGTTCATCCAGGGCGAAGGCGGCATCTATCCGTTGTGCGATCGTTTTGTGCGGAAAGCGCGCGAACTGGCGGATCGATTTAATGCGTTCCTGATCTTCGACGAAATCCAGTGCGGCGTCGGCCGACCGGGCACGTACTTTGGCTACCAGTTGCTGGAGCCCCAGGTGCTGCCTGACATCATGGTTGCAGCCAAGCCCATGGCATGTGGCATTCCGCTGGGCGTGATCGCCGTGAATGAGAAAGCGGCGGCCACCATCAAGCCTGGTATGCACGGATCCACGTTTGGCGGAGGCCCGTTGGCGTGCCGAGTGGCTTTGGAGTTCTTCGACATTCTGGAAGAGCTGCTGCCCTCGATTCAATCGGTCGGCGGCTACTTCCGGATGCGGTTGACGGAGCTGGCGAGGAAGCATTCCTTTATCAAAGAGATCCGCGGGCAAGGACTGATGATCGGCGTGGAGCTCGAATTTTCCGGCAAACAACTGGTAATCGACGGGATGAAAGAAGGTCTGCTTTTTAACTGCACTCACGAAACCGTGCTGCGTTTTCTACCGCCTTATATTTTGACCGAACAAGACGTGGACCGGGCCATTACCGTGCTCAACAAACTGTTCGGAGCCGCCAAGCGGCCAGCATAATTACCAGAAAGAGTCTAGGAAATAGAAGTCATGAATATAGTGCGAGGGGTGAGTCTTGCTTGTGGACTGGTATTAACCGCAGGATGGTTGCTGCCGGGCGATGGCGAACTGAAAAATGTCTTGATGGGCCAGGATGCCTTCACGGACTACACCAAGGAAAAGCCAGGAACTTTCCGCAAACTCACGGTTGCTGACTTACCGCAACCGTATGCTACAAAGTCGGCCGGCAACGGACCGAAGGTAGTTGCTCAACCGGCTGGCGCATGGCCGCAGGCGTTGCCTGGTTTCAAAGTAGAACGATATGTCGAATCCGGGCTCGATGAGCCGCGAGAAATCCGCACGGCGCCCAATGGCGACTTCTTTGTCGCGGAAAGCAGGAAGGGTGAAGTGCGGGTGTTCCGCGGGTTCACTAAAGACGGAAAGCCGGAACAGAGCGCCGTGTTCACGACGGGACTCAAGCAGCCCTTCGGCATCGCCTTCTATCCGCCGGGCACTGATCCAAAGTGGGTGTATGTGGGCAACACCGGCTCAGTGGTGCGTTTCCCATACAAGAACGGCGATCTGCAGGCCACGGGCCAAGCCGAAGTCGTCATCCCCGAAATACCAGCAGGTGGGGGGCACTGGACTCGCGACCTGGCCTTTACGGCCGATGGGAAGACGCTGTTCGTCTCCGTGGGATCGCGTTCCAACGTTGACGACCCCGACGAGAAAAAAGAAGAGTTTCACCGGGCCAACATTCTCGAGTTCACGCCCGAAGGCAAGTTCGTCGGTGTCTATGCGTCGGGGATCCGTAATCCGGTTGGCATTGGCATCAATCCCACAACCGGCGAGTTGTGGTGCTCAACCAACGAGCGCGACCAACTCGGCGACAACCTGGTGCCGGACTATGTAACGCACGTGGAGCGCGGCGGCTTTTATGGCTGGCCGTGGTACTACATGGGCTCGAACCAGGACCCTCGCCATGCGGGGAAGCACCCTGAGTTGAATGGGAAGGTGCTGGTGCCCGACGTGCTGCTGCAGCCGCACTTTGCCTCTCTCGAATTGACCTTCTACCAAGGCAAGCAGTTTCCGGAGGAGTATCAGGGTGACATCTTTGCGGCCGAGCATGGCTCCTGGAACCGGGCAACCCGGGCCGGGTATGAAGTCATCCGTGTGCCATTGAAGAATGGGCATGCCAGCGGGGTCTACGAAGACTTTCTAACGGGGTTTGTGACGCCCGATGGACAGGTGTGGGGCCGGCCCGTCGGCGTGGCCGTTGCGCAAGATGGCTCCCTGCTGGTGACCGATGACGGATCAAAATCCATCTGGCGCGTGATCTACACGGGCAAATAGCCGCGGCGTTCGGGCTAAATAGGGGAACTCGAAAGCGATATCTCGCCCTTCAGGAACAAGACGGACCGGCCGGCAATCTCAACACGGTCACCCAGCATCTGGCAGTAGAGTTCGCCGCCGCGCTTGGAGAGCTGCCGGGCATGCAGAACGTCCTTGTTCAGGCGCTTCGCCCAATAGGGAATGAGGGTGCAGTGGGCGGACCCGGTGACGGGGTCCTCAGGCACGCCCTGCGCCGGTGCGAAGAAACGTGATACGAAGTCGCAGGTGTCGCCAGGGGCTGTGACAATCACTGCGAACTTATCGACCTTGGAAAGTGCAAGCATGTCCGGCTGCAGCGTTTTCACATCGGATGCGTGCGGGTAGACCACCAGGTAGTCGCGGGCGGCGAGAACAATCTCCGGCTTCCCTCCGAGCGCTTCGACCAGCCCTGGGTGGACTTGTACCGGAACGGGCGGCCGTGACGGGAAATTCAGCGCCAGAAGTTCTCCTCTCTTCGCGACGGTCAGGCTGCCGGACTTGGTTTGGAAAGTGATCCGGTCTCCCGGTTCGTGCAATTCATGAAACAACACCCAGCCGGTTGCTAATGTGGCGTGGCCGCACAAATCGACTTCGACGGCAGGTGTGAACCAGCGCAGCTCGTAGTGATCGCCGCTTCGGACGAAGAATGCCGTTTCCGATAAATTGTTTTCTGCTGCGATGGCCTGCAGGGTTTGATCGGGAAGCCACTGGCTGAGCGGGCAGACTGCGGCGGGATTTCCAGCGAAGATGTGATTGGAGAAGGCGTCGACCTGGTAGATGGGGATCTTCATGAGAATTGCTGCATTCTCATTGTAAATGCCCCGCTGGCTTGGCACCAGAGCGGCGTGTCAATGGACCCGAACGCGGCCCTTTTCCTTCATCACCAGCTCGTCGAAGATCGCCAAAACCCGCTTCCGGTAGCTATACATCTGGCGTAAAGAATCGCGGAAGTTTTCTTCGTATCGAGCCGGCTGCAGCCACTTGGTCAAGACCGGCTTAGGCACGTCAATGTCTGCCCTGAGCGCATCAGCCGAGTGTCCACGGAGAAAGAGACCATAGAAGACGGCCGCCTCTCGCTGGGGCGCCAGTGGGTCGAACTCTTCGCGGCTCGAGATCATCGTGCTTTTACTTATCGCCAGCCCGGAGGACCGTCCCGCGTCCATCAAGCTGACCAGAAACCGAGGCATTTCGCTCAATTATGGCAATTTCCGCCCGAGAACGTTCGCGGGCTACTCAATCAATACGTTCGATGGTACTACCAAAATTTCGCGCTGACTACACTTAGACGCAAGGCGCGGCTTCCTGGGTGCGGGCAGGGCGAGGTAGCTTACGGTAAGTGTCTCGGCCATCCATGCCGTGGATGGACGGGGTGTTTCCTGGCTGGTCGTCAGATGCCCCAACGCCTAGCCAACCGCTAGTCGGCGATGGAACAGTTCGAGTGCCAAGCTATAGCTTTGCAGGGCCAGCGCCGGGTCGTAGCGGTAGCCCTCGTCGCGCAGGAAGGCATGAGCGCCGTTTACTTCGTGCCAATGGAACGATGCTCCGACTTCTTCCAGCCGGGCCTTAATCAGATTGCGGCCTTCCAACGGCACGTGCGGATCCTGGCGGCCCCAGATGTGCAGCAGATCGCCCTTAATCTCGCCCGCCCGCTGGAGCGAATTGTCGTTCATACCTTTTCCTAAGCTATGCGAGTGAATGTCCGTGGCATAGAAGCAGACCGTTGCCCGGACGGCGGGATTCATGGCGGCTCGGAATGCCAGGTGACCGCCCATACAGATCCCCATTGCGCCCAGCCGGCCGTTGCAGTCGTCGCGGGTAGCGAGATGATCGAGCACCGCCCGCGCGTCGGCATCGTAGGAAGAGAGTTCCTTTTCGTACTTGTCACGGTTGCCACGGTCGGAGCCGCCCTGGTCGTAAGCTAGCACCGTGCCAGGCTCTTCGAGCTCGTGATAGACCTCCGGAACTGCCACCACATAACCGTGTCCGGCAATAAGAGCCGCAGTGCGCCGGATCGGTCCCGTAATCTGGAAGATCTCGGAAAAAAGCACGATGCCGGGGTATTTGCCGTCGGCGGTTGGGCGGAAGATCTGGGTCCTCATCGGACCGGTTGGCGTCGTCAATTCGACGACGATATCGTCCTTTATCGTCATGTTTGGAGCATACGACAAAGGACGCCGGGAACGTGGGCTATGATTTCCCGATGTGGATCGATCCGTCGCCCGTTTTCACAATGAGACTCGCGCCACCGCCATTCATGCGGCCGCGGACGTCGTGTTCACTCTTCTTATCGGAGAGCGTCAAGGGAAGGTCGAAGGAGATGTGGCCATCGCCCGTGTGGGCCTCAAGATCGGCCGCCAGATCGCCCGGCACGTTCAGGGTCACGCTGCCATCGCCCGTTTCCACTCGCCAGGTACCGCCCATCTTGGAGCCGGCGGTCGCTTGCAAGTTGACGCTGCCGTCGTTGGTGTGCACCTGAACCCCGTCGAACCGGCCCCGTATCTTCACCGACCCATCGCCCGTGCGTGCCTCAAGCGTCCCGTCCAAACCCATGGCGCCGATGCTGCCATCGCCCGTGGTCAAGCGTGTGACGCCCTTCAGGTCTTCCAGGTTGATGGACCCGTCGCCCGTGTGGATGGTGGACGCGATGGATTGCGGCACGCGCAGCTCAATCCGCACCGAACGGTTACCGATCGAAAAGTGAACCGTAGGCACGTGCACGGTCAACTCTAGCCGGTTGTCAGAGAAGTGTTCGTCAATGCGCACGTCCGACGGGCCTATCTTCCAACCCGTGGTGACCACCCGCGCTTCAATCCGATCGTTGTAAGGCGTTCCGGTGACGACGACCGATCCGTCGCCCGTCTCTACGCGCAACTCAGGGTTAGGACCCGTAGTCCACTGTTTCGACCATTGGTCCGCATAAGCAGATATGCCGAAGCTCAGAACAGCCACCGTCAGAATCGGAAAGGTACGCAGTCTCATAACCATTGCAGGATACACTCGTCTGGTAGTACGGATTTGGCGCACTTCAAGTTCCCTATGGGTAGCACATCCTCCGAGCCCGCCCTTGCCATAACCTCTTTGATAAGCAGACTGGAGGGCGTACCGGTTCCGGTGACTCGCTCCGGGCGATGCGATCCCGAGGCGAAGCAGTTGCTGCGTTTTCGGGCCGAGGATCTGTTCCCCAATGCTCGCAACCCGCAGGCTGCGCTGGCCGGGCTTCTGCTCATCGCCGGCTGTTGGGAACAAGCTCACCAGATTTCTCAGGATCTGGAGGGCGCTGAGGGCAGCTATTGGCATGCCTTGGTGCATCGCATGGAGCCCGAGACGTGGAACTCCGACTATTGGTTCGGGCGGGTCGGCTTGCACCCAACCTTCCCCGAGCTCTTCGCCAAAGCTTCAGACGTAATTCGGCGGCATCCCCGGGCCGGCTTGGAAGTTCCAGGCCAATGGCAGCCGTCCCTTCTGAACCGTTGGTGCGACCTAGCGCGTGAGAGCAAGGATCCGGAGTTGATTTCGGCAGTTTCCGACATCCACACGGCGGAGTGCTGGCTGCTCTGGCAGTGGTGCGCCGGACTGAACAGGAAGTAAGGATATATGGCCTCTACGGAATTAATGCAAAGAACAAACCGGGCAACGAAATGGGCGCTTGCTCTGGCACTCAGCGGCACCTTTCTTGTGGTGATCGTTGTCGGACTGCTGTTGTTTACACGACTCGGCTCCGTCTTCGGAATTGGACCGGCGGCCATGGACAGCATGGGCGTGGTCACCCAGGTGAAGAAGCTCGATCAACTGGTGACGGTGAAATACAGTATCCAGCGAATTGTTGGGCTCAAGGAAGAGCATCAGCCTGTTGGAGAGGAATCGATACTGCTGATGGTAGAAGGGCAAGTGCTGGCCGGCGTAGATCTCTCGTCCATCACGCCCGGCGACATTCAGATCGCGGTAGGCCGTCGCGCATCCGTGACGATCCCGCGCGCGAAGGTGATGCACGTGTTTCTGGACGAGCATAAGGTCAAGGTCTGGGACCGCCGTATCACTTGGTGGACCCCGTGGATCGCACCGGATCCGGACTTGGAGCATCGAGCTCGCCTTACGGCGCTTGATGACATCAAGGCTGCGGCGATCGAGATGGGTATTCTCGAAGATGCACAGCGGAACGCCCAGTCGGCCATTCATGCCTTCCTACTAACCTCGAAGCTCGATGCCACGGTGACGGCGCGCTAGAGTTGTAAGCACTGAAAACATGAGAATCAAACTGCACATCCTCGCGCTTTTGGTAGTCCTCGGCGCTTTTCTCTCCCTGAGCAATGTGTCGAACGCCAAAGCGCAGGCGGCGGCGCCGGCCGACGAACCCGGGTTCGCATCGATCTTTGATGGGAAGACGCTCCAGGGATGGGATGGAGACGCCAGAATTTGGCGGGTCGAGAACGGTGCGATCGTCGGCGAAGTGACGCCTGAACTGAATCTGAAAACCAATAGCTTCTTGATCTGGCGCGGCGGAACGCCCGCTGACTTCGAACTTAAGGCCGAGTATCGGATCTCGTCGAAAGGAAATAGCGGCATCCAGTATCGAAGCATTGAATTACCCGATACCCGATACGCGATGAAGGGCTACCAAGCCGATATCGACGGCGAAGACCGGAACGAGAAGGGCGTTCGCTACACCGGCCAGAACTACGAGGAGCGTGGACGAGGTTTTCTGGCGTGGCGAGGGCAATTGGCGCACATTGACTCAGGACAGAAGCCGGTTGTGCTGGGATCACTCGGCGGAAACAAAGAGCTCGAACAATACATCAAGAACGGCGATTGGAATGAATTTCATTTGATCATCCGCGGCACGACGCTGATTCACATCCTGAACGGCCATGTGATGTGTGTGTTTCTCGATGACGATGCCGTCAACCGCAAGATGGATGGGCTGTTGGGGATACAGGTCCACGTCGGTCCGCCCATGAAGATCGAGTTCCGCAACGTCCGTTTGAAAAAGCTGTAGCAATTGAAGTCGCACGGAAGTGCGCCCCAGGGACTCTCTAATGCGATCCCAATGCGCTGTCGAGCCTGAAGGCTATTTAGCCCAACGCTGCAATTTTTTCATCCAAGTGACTCAACGCCGCTTGGAGTTGAGCGCGGTAACGCTCGTGGTTGGTGTTTGCGAGGTCTTTGAGGACTCTTGTTCTAGACGACTGCAGCCCCTCCAACTCGCGCTGCCGCTGAACTTGCTCCGGCGTAGGCTGCGGGAACCGCCGTTCCTGACGCTCGAGAGCACTTTCTATTTGAGATTCCACTGATTTACTTTCCCAGCCTCTCGCCACACCTCTAGCATGGCATAAAACGCCGGGTCTTGGGGGCTATTCGGATTGACTGGCTGAGTTGCCTTGACCGGGTCGCAGTTGCGCGACCCCGAGAATCCGCTGTGACTTCGTGTCTTGAATAAAGGCGACAATGCGCACGGAGTCCTTCGCCGCCGGATTCACCGGGATTGCGATGTCACGGCTCAGCGGAACGCCCACCTCAATGTCGCCCAGGGACTGAAGCGAACGGACTACAGCCACGTGCGTCAATTGCTTTCCCGAATTCTCACCAGCCGATACCCGAGACTGCGTCTGGTTCGAAGCAATTGCGAGAAGGAGGGTGGCGCGGCCACTCTCGCCGGCTGGCCAGTGCTGCAACGAAATGCGGATTCGACTTTTCTTGCCTTGCGGCTCCAACGCCTGGATCTGAAGAGGCGCCTTTTCGACGTGTGCCACGGCTTCGATTGCTTCTTTGACCTTGGCTTCATTGCTGCCCACCAACTCAGATTTCCCGTCGACGATCATTTGCGGCGTGTACACCGATTCGAGATGCAGTTTGGAGGCGTAATTACTTTGCCGTTCCGTGAGGGCGGTGGATGAAAATGGATCCCGCCAACCCAGTGAATTCCAGTAGTCAACGTGCTCGCTGAGAACGATGATGTCGACTCCCCCAATAGGCTGAGTTCGATCAAGCGCTTCGAGTAGTCGATCGGCCGGAGGGCAACTCGAACAGCCCTCGGATGTGAACAACTCCAAAAGAACCGCATTTCGGGCAGGACCGCCAGCTTGAAGCAGCCCTATCATTGTTACAACAAAAATCAACAAGCGAACGAATTTCATTCCGATGTCCTTACGTGGCTTAAGTACGAAATAAAGTCTGCTGGAGTTACGGCGCCGATCGAATAGGTGAGGTGGGGCAAATCCAGCCGGAAGCCGGGAGTAGGTCCGGTTTCTATGTGAGGATTTTAGAAGCGTCAGATCGAGTTCTCGAATTGTTCTGAAACCAGAACTCCCGGGCCCTGAGAGGGTCCCATTTGGTTATCGAAAACCCTGGGAAGCTCAAGTAGAATCAACAGTTCCCCGGAAGTTATTACGATCCTTGGTCGCCACTTACTCGGTCGGTTGATAGCTGCCTAGAACTCGCAGGAAACTAGTGATCTCACCGAGGTTTGCAATCGCTTTCAAAACGCGTGGCTCCTCGCAATGTCCGTTGAGGTCGAGGTAGAACAGATACTCCCAAGGGCGTCCGCGCAACGGGCGCGATTCGAGTTTTGTCAAATTGACATCCCGTAGCGCGAAGCATGCCATGGCTTTGAACAGTGCACCGGGCGCATTCGGCGTGGAGAAGACCAGCGAAGTCTTCCATCGCTGTTCGGATCTGTGCATTATGTTCTGTTTACTGCCGAGCAGGAAAAAGCGCGTGAAGTTCTTGCGATCGTCTTCGATGTTTCGCTTCAGGATGACGCCTCCGTAAATGGCGGCGGCAGCCTCGGAAGCGATTGCCGCCGATCCGGTCACTGGTTGGTCCCTCAGCATTTTCACGCTGCCGGCGGTATCGTAGTGTGGCGTCTTCTCAATCTCCGGGTGCTGGTGAAAGAAAGATAGACATTGGTTCAGAGCCACCGGATGAGAGAAGACCCGCACTACATCCCGGAAGCGCGTTCCTGGCATGGCAATCAACTGGTGCGATATGCGTATGTTGGTTTCCCCGATGATGGGTAACTCGTATTCGAGAAGATGATCGTAATTCTCGTGTACACTGCCATGCAGTGTATTCTCAATCGGAAGAACGGCGTGTGTTGAGTCTCCTGTCCGCAACGCCTCAAATACGGCACCGAAATGAGGGCAGGGGAGAAGGCCAACGTTTTCGCCCAGCAGTTTTTTGGCTGCGGCATGACTGAAAGCTCCTAACTCTCCTTGAAACGCGGCGATGGGCTTCTTTTCATGCCCATCTGTCCGGCGGGTACGGCGCCCATTAGTTTTCTTCGTCATTGGAAAGATCGTCCCAGCGCTTGGCTCCTGCCGACGGCAGTCCCAGCAGGTCCAGTACTCGCTCCACGCTGTGGTCCACAAGGTCGATCACTGTTTGCGGTTTTTGATAGAAGCCGGGGATAGGCGGGGCGACAATGGCACCCATTTCCGTCAGCGCCACCATGGTGCGCAAGTGGCCCAGATGGAAGGGCGTCTCGCGCACCATCAGAATCAGGCGCCGGCGCTCTTTCAGAGCCACATCGGCTGCCCGGACAATGAGGTTTGAACTGATTCCCGCAGCGATGGACGACATGGTGTTAATAGAGCAGGGCGCCACAACCATGGCGCTCGTTTGGAAAGAGCCACTGGCCAGTCTACTCCCGATGTCTTCAATTGGATAGTGGTAGTGTGCCAACTGCTTCCACGAGGCGGCCACCTTGCCGAGTTCGAGGTAGGAGGTCTTCTCACCAGCCCGGCTCAGGATAAGGTGAATCTCCACCCCGGCGTGCTCCCGCAACTTCTCCAGCAATCGAAAGCCGTAGATGGAACCGCTAGCGCCGGTAACAGCAACCACAACGCGGAACTTCAACTTCCGGCTCCTCCGTTTGTTCTGAAATCAGAACAAATAACAGTTTTCTATGTTACTCTACCCTTTACGTGGAACTAGGGCATCGGGATGCGGGCACAGCCGATCACGGGACGGTACCGCGTCGAACACAGTCCTTCCGATTCTTGATCACTTTACTATAGCAACGGGGAGGGTATGGAAGAGCCGGGTCAAAGGCTAAAACGGGAACGAGAGCGGCTTAATCTGAGGTACCGGGATGTCGAACAGGCCAGTCAGTCAATCGCCAATCGGCATGGGAATGACGAGTTCATCATCGCGCTCAGCCGCTTGGCTGACATTGAAAACAAAGGGACCGTTCCGTCGCTTTATAGGCTATATAGCCTCTGTGCGATTTACCGTCTCGATTTGAAGGAAGTGCTGCACTGGTTTGGAATACCGTTGGACGACCTGATGCTCGATTCGTCTCAGATCGTGGTCGAGGAGACACACCTTCTCGGATTCGAAGCGCATAAAGAGGGGGATTTGGTAGTGCCAGTCGCCTTCGGCCGGGAAGTCGACTGGATGGAAACGGGCTATCTGGGCCGGTCGCTGGAACAATGGGGGCGCTTTCCGATTGAGTCTCTCCAACACCTGGATCTCGGCAAATTCCGCTATGGCTTCATCGGCAGCGAGGACTGGTCGATGCACCCGATCCTGGCACCGGGTTCGTTCATCCAGATTGACGAGAGCAAACGAAAGATCGCAACCGACGGCTGGACGGACGAGTTCGAGCGACCGATCTACTTCCTTGAGCATCGGAGCCGGTATTTCTGTAGTTGGTGCAGCGAAGCTGCCAACTCATTGATTTTATTGTCGCATCCGTCTTCCAATAAGCCCACCGAGGTGTTTCGCTTCCCGACGGAAGTGGAAGTAATTGGGCAGGTTGTGGGTGTTGCTAAGCGTTTGGATCTGGCGAAGCGACGCCGTACACGTTTTTGAGCAGACCCAGAATTGCTTCGAAGTCCGAAACGTGCTTCTGGCGCTCGGGACCTTGAATCGAGGCCGGAACCAAGTTCTTATAGGGCGTCAAACGAAGCCAGGCATCGACCAGTTCGCTCTTGTCGACGGGCTCCAGCGCCGAGATGTAGAGCTGCACGTCCGCCATCTTCTCTTTCAAGGGCAGGTTGATCCAGTCCTGGAAGATTGACTCATGACTTCGTCGAAGTGCTCGATTCGCGTCAGCGCTGGATGTGTTCAGCGTCAGGCCGAAGTGCTCGTAGCGCCCCGTGTCTGGATGCCGCAATCCTGCGAGGTAGACAAGGCGACCGTATGCGCTGACAATGTGGGCTAGCGTGCGCTGCCACAAGTCATCGAGGGCTTCCCGTTCTTTACCGCTGACCCGCGTGCCGAACATGAACTTACCCGATCATACACTAGAAAACAGTGAGTTTCCGCTGGATGCGTCTCGTCCTGGTACTAGGTGTTCCGATTTCGGAAAACATCCCTCAATACGACATGCTGGTACCATCTAGTTCGGTAGTGTTTAAACAGGCTAACTGGGTATTTACCCAAAACTTCCAAGTTATTGATAATAGGCGGATAAAACAGATGAAAAACACCCTCGCGCTCGCTGTAATCTTGAGTGCTTCGACAGCGACTTTAGGAGCTGCTACGCTCCTTTGTGGGGTACCCTCCGGACAGTTGGGCACCTCGAGTACTGTAACCGTTAGTACTGAGGCAGCGTTCCAATCTGCCACTCTGTCCTCGTCGATTGTCCCGATTCCATACCCAGACCCGAACTCGCCCTTCCCACCGACAGCATCGCTGAACCCGATTCCGTATCCAGACCCGAACTCACCGTTCCCGCCCTCGATTTCCTAGCCAGTCCTCAAGCTCGCTCAAGCGCCCGCCTGTCGTGGATCTTGCGGCGCTTCGTCTCTTTTGTGTCCCTTAGTGGGACGCAAAGGCCGCCGTCAAATTGTAAATTCTCATTAAGATAAAGTCCTGTTAGGATGAGAACGGCATGCCTCTGAAAGACATCCTCGTTTGGGTCAACATTGGGCTGATCCTGGCGTTGATGCTTCGAGTGATTGCTCTCAATCTAAAAGGCGTTTTCCGACTTCTGATTCTGGTTCTCGGGGTGAACCTCGTGTTCCTAGGGTTGACGTATGCAATGAGGCTCGAAACGTGGGTCCGCTACCACCTCGATTACCGGGTCGTTTTCGCGCTCGATGCAGCACTAGAATTGGCCATCACCGGATGCATCGTTTTTGCGTTGCTGCGGTCTTTTATGAGCCAGTTTCCCGGCATCCTCAAGCTGTCCCGAAGGGTTCTTTGGATTATTGTTTTCGCAGCAGCCGCAGTAGGTTTCGTCGTCTTTACCGTTCAGGTCCCACTGAACGTAGGTATGGAAACACAGGCACAGAAGCCCACTCCGGAAAGCGCCAAGAAGCGGGCCGCCGAACAGCGAGAACTGGAGGCGGCTAGGATCCATCCTCCGCCCACCGAGACGGAGAACCGTCTCAGGCACTCCGTCTTCCTCATGGAAACCGTCGATCAGACCGTCAGCGCGGTTCTGCTTTTTACTCTTTTGTCAATGCTGGTTTACCTCTTATGGTTCCCCGTCGAGGTACCCCGCAACATTGCGATTTTTAGCGCCGGCTACATTATGTTCTTTGCTGTCAAGAGCCTGACTCTCTTTTTTCGCTATTTCTCCTCGGCTGCTCTAGCGTTCATGAATGTCTCGGTTCTGGTCGTATCCGCAGCTTGTTGCATGTATTGGCTGTTTTTCTTAACCGCTGCGGGCGAAGTGGCGCCCGTGCGCCTCGGCCATGGTTGGAAGCCACAAGAGCAGGAGCGGCTGTTGAGTCAATTGGGCGCAATCAATACAACACTACTACGATCGGCTAGGAGGCCTTAATGGCAGTTGAGTGTAGTTTGCCCCACAGTCTGGCATTATTAGCAAAAATAGCTGCTGTCGACACTGAATTTTGTTGAAATGCCGATAAGGTATCAGGTAAGCTCAATTTCGGAGTTCAGATTTGGCGATTGCCCTCTACATAGCCCTCTCCATCGTTTTTGGCCTAGGGTTCAGCGCTACTGTTCCCGTGTTACGGCGACTGTACCGGAAACCGCTTTTGGATGAGATCACCTCGGAATGGCTTGAAAGCTTCTCCCTCGATCGATACCGTTCGATGTCGAGTCTTTTGAGCAACGACGATTTTGCCTTTCTGTCCCGCCAGCCTGGTTTTGATCTCAGCCTCTACAAAAAGTTGCGCCGGGAACGCTTGGCAATTTTCCGGCAATACCTGGACCGTCTGATCATCGACTTCAATCGCCTGCATGTGACCGCACGCGCTTTAGTGGCCAGCAGTCCGCAGGACTCTTCTGAGATTGCTACCAAGCTAATCGGTGTTCAATTCGAGTTCTACAAGGCGGTGTTCCGAACTGAGTTGTCCTACCGCATGTGCCGGCTCGGCTTGTGCACGGTCGACGTCCAGTTGCTCTTGGAACCCCTTCAGGCGCTCAGCGAACAGCTCACTCAACTGGCTGTTCCGGATTTTGCCTAACTGGACGATGGCAGCGGCTTAAGCTCCCAACTCTTCATTGCGCCTCGATGAACTTGCGAAGGCTTGCCTTTGCTAGTTGATACCCCGGGAATTGCTTCTCTGCGGCCCGAAACTCGGGCGTGTGGATGCATCGTCGCAGCGCGCGGTAGTCAGTTGGATAGCGCAGGTGGAGCATTTCATGGAACATGACGTACTTCACCGCAACAGCCGGAGCTTCCGGCGAATCAAGCAGTCCGCTCAGAATGATTACGTTGTGTGATGGGTCGTAGTGGCCGAGCGTTGAACGGGACGGCCTCAGACTCCAGCCTAATTGAGGCTGCGACATTAATCCGCCGAAATGAGCGAAATTAAGTTCCTCAAATAAGTCACATAAATTGTAATAACGACCCTTCGGATCGCGATATTGTTTGCGGCCGCGTTCCTGCTTTACCTGCTGCATCGTTCGTCGAATATCGGAGCGATTCAAATAGCGACGATAAACCGCGACCTGGCTTCGATCGGGTCGCCGGCGATAGAGCTTTGAGATTAGAATGTGAGCTAGTGCGTCCTGGACGGCCGTAGGCGCCCCTTCGAGCAGGTCGCTTATCTCCACCAGCAGATGACCACTCGAGAGCCGAATGCGGCTATTGGCGTTCGCGTATCTTTTGAAATGCACGGTCACGCTGGGCACGGGTGCCAGTGGTTTCATGCTTCGAAAAACCCTTCTGTATGGCTCTTCCGGCTTCTCGAAAAGGGTCGTTGCCTCGAATTGCATTTTCCCGAATGTAGCATGTTGGAGGGCGGTGGGGAGTCCAGTGGACCGCATGCCGCTTCGAGCAGTGGTATCAGGGCGTTGTCGTCGACAGGCGCGAAGCCGAACTCGAAGATGCTGGCCCTGAACTAGATATTGAGTGCTTAGCTTTGAGTTGGGCCACTTTTGTTGGAGCAGTTTTCGCTTGTGAAGCCGCTTCACGACGAGCGAATTCGCGCAGTACGCGTTCCACGTATTGCTGCGTCTCCAGGTACGGCGGGACATCTCGAAAACGATCCACGGCTCGCGGGCCGGCATTGTAGGCGGCCAGTGCCAATCGTGAGTCGCCTTTATAGCGAATCAATAGTTGCCGAAGGTACCGAGCTCCTCCATTGGCGTTTTCCTCTGCCCGATCGGGCAGAACGCCCAGCTCAGCCGCTGTTTGTGGCATTAGTTGCATCAAACCGACGGCCCCTTTGGCCGACCGTGCGTTCACCTGAAACCCTGATTCCACGTGAGCAACACTGAGCACAAAGTTCGCCGGAAGTCCCTCGGCGAGGCTTGCCTCTGAGATTAACTGAATTGGGTCGGGCCCGACTGCAGCCTGCAGGCCGATAGCATTCTTCTCGTCATGTTGTACCGCTGGAGGAGCCAGCGTCTCGATGGACACAACTTGATCCGCTTCAACCTCAATTGTTCCACCCGCCTGTTCCAATACCAGGGAGCGGCCCACCAGGCGGTGGGCATCAGCTTCCAGCTGAAAGCCATTTGAGAGCGAGACCAATTCGGTGGCTGACATCGGTGCGATCCCGGCCATGCTCAACGCCAGCATGAATCGCAGCACAAGGTTGGCTCGCTTAGGCAGAAGTATTCAGCGCCTCCTCTGATCTCCTAGTCATTGTTGCATCATCTCTGTCGGACATCAGAAGTTCGCGCTCCAACAACGTGGTGCAGACGACTGACCTGGCAGCAATCTCAGCCAGATTACTGCTCTTCCCGTAGCGTGACGAAAACAAATCGGAGACATCCTGCAACTGCTGCCGGATCGCCGATAAACACCGGGCCATTGCCGCTTGCTCTTCCCGGCTGAGTGGATACTGCACGTCGCCTCCAGGTGCACCAGGTTTCTCTCTCGACTCACCTCCACTTTGCTTGCCTAGGTCGAGGTATTAAATCCAACACATATTATTCTCGCAAGTTTTTTCGGGGGCGGCTGTCATCCAACCAACAGTGAGCGGCAGCAACTGCGTTTCTCTGAGTCGCATCTTCCGGAAACTCGATGTTTCGAACGTTTGAGGTTTCGGCTTTGACAACGAAGCTACAATAAGCCTCATGGGAGTCATCGCAAGCCTCGCCTGCAGCCTGTGCAGCCGGCAGTATCCGCCGGGCCAGCCTCTGAATCTGTGCGAGTGCGGAGG
>JBAUOG010000460.1:0-11566 GCA_049579625.1 Bryobacteraceae bacterium | reverse complement strand
GCAACGTTACCGATCCTTCCGCACGCCGGCTTCTCGACCGCCTTGCTAACCGCATCGTCAAGATTCTCACTCAAATCAGAAAACTCAAACCCTCCTAAAAATGGGCAGACATCGGCCGGTTAAGTCTCAGTGTGGGAAGTTTCGCCGGATAGGGACCGTGAAACGGCGATATCATATGCAATCACCAAGTGCATCGCTATTCTTCAAGCAGTGCGGACACGGGGTCCTGGGAAGTTGGCACGCTTATAAGCCGGAAAGCGCTGGTTAGCGCTTATGCGGGACTACGTTACACCGCTTGTTGCAGCGTCCGGCAGAGGGGTGCGAGGTCTAGTCGGAACGGCGGGTGAAGACGTTGGCCAGCTTGTGCCAGAATCCCACGTTGTGCCGGGAGGAGTTGGGAGGGTTGCTTACCTTGGTCAACTGATGCGACGAGCCACGGGTTTGCCGGGGCCGGTGTTGAGCGGAGGCGATTGACTTCGAAGTTGGGGAGGGGCGTGCGACGGGCTTGGCAACTGCTGGTTTCGTGGCGGGCCTGGGAGGCGGCAGCGGCGCGGCTCCGGTCTCGGGTTGATCCTCCACCAAGCGAGCCTTGACGATGAAGCGCTCGGGTGCGGAGCCCACGAAGTAGAACGGGTAACAGGTGATCATGGTCAATGTCTTTTGAGGAGTATGCTCCTGGTCCGGTTCCGGTTCGAGCACACTTATGTCGGTAGGCTTCACGATACGGGTGGAAACCACTTCATAGGTGAAGGTGCGGTTATCGGATTGAAAGGTCACGCGATCGTCTTTGCGGATGTCTTTGAGAGCACGGAAGAGTGTGTCGCGATGCGCCGCGATGGAGAAGTTGCCGGCTTCACCGGGCAGCGCGGTAGACGGGATGTGGCCCACGGCGCGGCGAAGAGTATCGTCATCGACGCCTTCCCGGACGATAGCGGCAAGATTGAGGCGCGGGATTTCTAAACGGCCTAAGAGGTCTCCGTTGGCCGGACGCGGTGGCGCACTGACGTCGGGCTCGGGCGCGCTGGACGCCTTGGCCATGGTGGGGGCTGGTGGCAGCAGGGGATCGATGTAGCGAAGTAGGGTTTCGGCGCGCAGATAGTCTACGAAGGTGACGTGATGGCCCGCGATTTCCTGATCGAAGGTCCAGTTGGCGTAGGCTTGGTAGACGTATTGGTCGGCGAGTGAGTAACCGTAGTAGCCGAGGCCAGCAAGTCCGGCCAGGAGAAAGAGCACCCGCAACGCACGCACAACCGGCTGCTGAGGCCCGCTGCGAATGCGACGGCGAAGGTTATGGCTGTGGACCCCTGGCTTGGTTGGGCCACGGTGGAGCTGACGGGGAGGGCCTGTCCATGGGTTTACCGCTGGCATCTCTGAACTTCGCTCTTGTTCCTAGGGGTTGGGGTGTTGGGATAACCATCCGGCCATGGTCTGCGAGAGAGGCGTCAGAGAGTAGCTGGTTCGGGTGTGGACAGCTAGCTTCTGATGGTCGGCCTTGGCGATGACCTTAATGCTCCGGACACGATGGGCGGAGCGGTCGATGTGGGGATCGGGCAGATAACCGATGGTGTAGCGGCTGCGGATCTCTTGCGAGATCTTGTGAAAAGCGGGGCCGACGTCATCGAGGCTAGGGGGCATATAGAACTCGCCGCCACTGATATTGGCAATCTTGCGCAAGACGCCCGGATTGCGATCGCGATCTTCTCGATCGAAAAGACCGACCGTATAGATGGTGACGCGCGAAGACTGGATGACGTGCAGCAGATCGGCGAGTGAGATCTGGCTCTCATTGTCACCACCATCGCTCACGACGATGAGCGTGCGTTTATCGCGGGCGCCCAGCTGGATGTGGCTCAAAGCCGTGGCGATCGCGTCGTACAGAGCAGTACGGCCCGTGGGAACGCCGTGGTACAACGCCTTTCGCAGAAGCTGAATATTGTCTGTAAACGGGACGCGCGACGGGAGGCCGGGAACAATGTAGTTGTTAAAGTTCACGACGAAGAATTCGTCGTGCGGATTGCTCTCTTCGGCGAACGCAAGACCGGCAGTAATTACCTCGGCCCGCTTGGGACGCATGCTGCCGCTATTGTCGACCACTAAGCCGACGGTGACCGGCGTATCGATGCTGGCGAATTGTGTGATGGGTTCCGGCCGACCCTCTTCGAACACCTCAAAGTTATGCCGCTCCAGCCCGGTAACGAAAGCACCCTTGTTGTCCTTGACGGCGACATCGAGCAAGACCAGTTCAACATCGGATTTAATAGTGTATTGCTCGTCATCACCGGCCGTGATTTGCGACTTAGGCGGGGGATGGGTTTGGCTCTGAACAGTGGGTGTGGTGGAGAGCAAACCGGCCAACAGCATCGTGCAGAGTGTGGTCATTTGCGTCACCTTCGAGAAGTTGATCGTCCACATCGGCAAGAGTTGCCCGGGCCCCAGCGCCGCCGGGCAACTCTCATGATATCTGAAGATCGGGTCTGCTCGAAACGCCGGTTTACGAGCGCTTCGAAGCTAACGACATAACACCTGACGCGCCGAGTGAAAGCAATCCAGCAAGGCCAATCAGGGGAAAGTAGCTAGCGGTCTTCGGGAGTGATTGGGGCTGAACTGGCGCCGGCGCTGGAGCACTCTGGGCCTGGGGCGCAGGCTGAGGCTCAGGGGCGGGTGCCGGTTCGGGTGCAGGCGTGGGCTCGGGCTGTGGTTCTGCAGCGGGAGCAGGAGCGGGGGCCGGCTCAGGTGTTGGCTCAACATAGTTCTCGGGAACCGGGACCGGCCGAGCGGCGGCCAATTGCGCCACTAGCTTCTTTGGGAACGCGAATTCCTGACCGAAGTTGTCGCCAGGGTAGAACCAGGCGCGAACGGCCTTGGGGACGCCATCGGGCGTTTCCCAGAACGTGAACTGGGTGTGATCGGTCGGCTGAAGGCGATAGTTCGGAATGGCAATGACCGTGGTGAAGACGTGGTTTTCTTCCCTATTGAAGATTTGGACGACATGGCGCTCCGATGGGGAGTCGAGCAGCTTCCAAACGTATGTGCCCGGCTCCAGGACTACGTTGCCGGCGATGATCGGTTCATTGACAGTTACGATCGTTTTCTTGTTCCATACATCCGCGTTCGCGACGGGAGAAAAAGCCAGCCCGACGGCGCCCACGCCGCAGGCGATCAATCCGGTCGCCAACAGAAAGTTCTTTAAGCGTTTCACTAAGTACCTCCACTAAGTTTTGGCCGCGTCCGGTGGGGACCGCAGGCGTGAGTTTCTAACACTCACAACGAAAAGGGCAGGTTGCGTGCCAAAAGGGGCATCAGGCGAAATCAAGCACTTACGGGTATGGACGGGCGACGTTCGGGAAAAGTTGCAATGCGGCAGGAAAGAGATGCCGATGAAGCGTGTGTTGACACGCGTTCGCCCATTAACAAGGTGCACTGGGTGCTGGGGCTTTTGCTGAGTCTCCTTTGCGCAGCGGGAATCCAGCCGACATTACGGTATGTGGCTACCGTTTTAGCGGATCTTCGACCCAGGGAGGCGTGGCGCGGACCAATGCGCCGAGTTGGGGATCGACGCGATCAAGAGCTCGCTTCATTTCCCAAGCCACCTTGCGATAGGAGAAGTGACCCTTGACTCCGCTGCGAAGGCGGCTGATGTATTCGAGCTCAGCGAAGTCCATCTTAAAGAGGAAGCGGGAGCGCGCGGCGAAGGGCAAGAGATACTGGGCTGCCGGCTGAGGCAACTGGGCGATGGTTGTGTCGACGGCGGTCAGCGCGGCTTGGTATTCGGACGCGGCACCGCACTTCTCGACGAGGTCGGGTGTTTCATAGCCGAGTTGATTGGTGTAGTGCTGCCGCAACTGTTGGCAACGGCGATGCCGGTGCAGGTCGCGGTAGGCGCCGATGTCCATGACGATGTCGAGAACATAGGGTGCGCTGCGGAAATGCCGGGGAAGTTCGTCGCGGCGCCCGCGGCTGCCGAGAGCGACGTCAAGGACCTCCTGACGCTGGGCAGCGCTCCACGACTGAGCGAATTCATACAGCTCGCGATAAGGCCTCTGGGTAACCGGGAAGAGGAGGGTCGCGCAGATATCAGCGAGGTGATCGGCCGGCTGGAGGAGATCGACCATTGGACTGGACGCAGGAACGGCTTTGGGCAGATTGAGGTGGGCCCATTCAGCCAGGTCTGCGTGCAGGCGCTGGCTGTACTCGTCGGGCTCGGCATGGCGCGCGAGCGTGGGAGCGACGGCCTCGGCTGGAGACGCTGTGTCCCAAACGCAGGCGGGATGGCGAGCGCAAGCTGCGGCGAGTTCGTCGCCCAGTTCGCGCAACTCCTGGAACTCCGAAGCCTTGAGACGCCGCACCTGTTTTTCCAGCGTGCGAATGCTGGTGACCTGACCAACGCCGGTGGGAGTGCCGAACGGCAAAAGATAGCGCGCTACATCGAAGGCGCGGGCTGCGATGTTCCGCTGGTAAGCGTCGGGCTTCATGTCATCGGGCCGAGGCAACTGCGCTTCAAGCGCGGTGACAGCCTTCGCGTGTACCTGTTTATATGTGTCGATCAGATTGCGGGCCGTGGCGAGGTACGGGGCAACTTCGCCGGCATTCAGTTCAGGGGGTGTGACGACTTGCGAGCGGGAGAAGTCCTGGTAACGAGAACTACGGGCCTGGCCGTCCCAGAGTTGCTCATCCTCGATTTCCGTTGCAGCGAGTTCGGAGACGCCTTCGAAGCAGATGGTGACATGTCCCAGGTCGGCGATGGAGGCGTGGCCGTATTGGAAGTAGAAGCTTTCGAGAAACTTCGCCGAATCGTGAGTACGCACCCACTCCACCGAATCGCGAATGGAATCGGGCGACCGGCTATAACGCGCGAGGGCGTAAGCGATCTTCTCAGGCGGCATTGGAGCGACAGTCAGAACGCGAGGACTGCGGACGGCATTGAGCGGCGGCTCGGGGACGGTTGCGGACGATGATTCAGACATTTGGACTTGGGCTGCGTGTCATCGACGGACACGAAGCCGCTATCATAGCGGATTCGCCATGAAAATCAGGATTAAGAAGATTCACGCCGATGCCCACCTGCCGGAATATGCTCACGGCCCTCTCGAAGATGCGGGAATGGACGTGCGGACGATTGAGACTGCCGTGCTGGAGCCGAACGTGCCACGCGCCCTGGCAACGGGGTTGGCGCTGGAGATTCCGCCGGGATACGAAGTGCAAATTCGGCCCCGCAGCGGCCTAGCGCTGAAGCATGCACTGACGTTGCCGAACTCGCCGGCGACGATCGATCCCGGGTATCGTGGAGAGCTCAAAGTGATTCTGTTGAACCTGGGCAAGACCCCCTACCAAGTGCACGCGGGCGACCGGGTTGCCCAGATGGTGGTGGCCAAGTACGAGTCAGTTGAGTGGGACTTGGGGGAGTTGGGTGAGAGTGTCCGGGGCGAAGGCGGCTTCGGGTCGTCGGGGCGTTAGGGCTGGTTGTGCTTGTCGGATTCGGATGTGAGCTTGCTGGCCAGCGGCGAAGTTTGGCCGGCGTACTTGTTGCCGACCTTCTTGTAGTACGGAACCGCTACGCGCGACGAGAGCTGCTCAAAGGTGAATGAGCAGATGCGCATGCCGGGATAGAGGGCAACCGGCATGATACCCAGGTTGCTCAATTCAAGCGTCGCCTTGCCGCGCCAACCCGGATCGAAGAGACCCGCGGTGCCGTGAACTATGATACCGATGCGGCCTAGGCTGGAACGGCCTTCGAGGCGGCCCAGGACGTCATCGTCCAATTCGAGCGTCTCCTCGGTGATGGCTAGGGCGAATTCGCGCGGCTGCAGGATGAAGGGCTCGCCCGGTTTGACGAGCACGGTTCGCATCAGATCCTGGATGGCGCCCTTCTCGCGAACGTCGATGAAGGCGTGGCGGCTATGCTCGAAGACGCTGAACTCGGCGCCGAGACGAAAGTCGATTGAGCAGCTGCCGAACTGCTCCTGGGGCAGTTCCGGCGTGATTCGGATTTTGCCTTCACGGAGATAACGCCGGATATCAATATCGGAGAGGACCATAGCGGACTGAAGACGACAGCGAAGAGCCATCCTAGCACGCACTGAATGTTATACTTGACGTGATTCCTAATCGGATGGGCGGCTAGCTCAGCTGGGAGAGCACCACGTTCGCAACGTGGGGGTCGTGGGTTCGAGCCCCATGCCGTCCACCAAAATATCGTCTTTAGAATCAGCACTTACAAGCAACTTTTTTGAGGTTGCCAAAAACTTGCCAGACCATACGTCCTGCGCCAAGCTCGAAATGCGTTCCTGGCGCTGAATTGTCCATTGCGCATAGTGTTGCCGGACAATATCGGGGCTGTTACCGAGGACGATCGCAACGTCCTCCGTGGTCCACCCTTTCTCCAGCAGCGCAGTTGCTAAGGTATGACGAAAGCGGTGTGCATGGGCGCCCTCAACTTCCGAAAGTTCGAAAACACGGGCCAGCGTCCGGGTCACATCCCGAATGAAGGCGCGGGTGGTCCCATTGCCGCTCCAGAAAAAATACTTCGATTCTCCGCAAGTCCCCTTGGGTTTGGGTAGTGAGTCCAAAGTCTCGCGAAGCAATGGCGGAATTGGCAAGAACACGGGCTTGCCATTCTTCATGGTGTAAAGGAAAATACGATCTTCCCGCACACGGTCCCGAGCGAGCGTCGCCACATCGCTGATCCGAAATCCTGTATAGCGAAGCAAGAGAACCATTGCTCGGGCTCTACTGCGCTCATACGGACCTCGACCAAGCTCATCACACGCTGAGAGGATGCGAAGAACTTCCTCCTCCGTGTAGGGCTCCTTGGGCTTAGGCATGACTGTCGGAGGCTTCACCTCCTTGGCTGGATTAAACGAAATCCACCTGCGGCTGACGCAAAACCCAAGAAAGGTCCGCAGGATGGCAAGTTCCTTGGTCCATGTCATCGCCGAGATGGGTCGTTTCTTTCGATACAGGTCAATTGTCTCGACTTCAATATCGTCGAGAGTCGCAACGCCGGCAGCCTTGGTGATTCTCAGAAAGTTGTCCAAGGCCCTTCGTTGGTTTCTTTGTGTACCATGGCCAACATCTTCCTTGAATGATCTGAATGCGTCTACGGCGTACTGTATCGACTTGGGCTCTCGGTAATCCGGCCGTTCCAGCTCGGCGAGCTTCCGATAGGCTTTGTCGAGACTTCGGGTGGATAGCGATTTGCGGTAGCGCCTGCCACCCAGTTCCCCATCGACTCCCAAGCTGCATTTGCAGCTAAGAAATCGCTGCCCCTTCTTGCGATGAGGGCACTTCGGAGAATGGAGGCGCACAAGATACAGGTCCGGCAAGCCTGTCAGGCCCCTTTCTTTTGTATCCCGGCGACGAGCCGACGCTCATATTCGCGCTGCGCTACGGAGGCCGGGATTCTCAAAGTTACGTACTCCCGTTTTCCCCTTTTGCGTCGTTCATTGCCCAGCCTGAGAACGCCAGGGGCACCCTCAAAAATCCGCCGAATTGTCGATTCATCCAGGCGCCACAATTCAGCTAGCACTTGAACGGAGTAATGTGGCTCCATTGATGACGTGGACTGGGCGTCACTTGAATCGTCTCTCGGTCCGTGGCCGCCCCAGTGATTAGGGTGTGATCCGTTCAATTCTCGCCTCTTTGTTTTTCAGCAGCCCAGCCCGGCTTTCAGTTTGTCGGCGGGCCCAGCGGGGGTGTCGCCGTCAGACGGCATGCCAAGGACCGCACTCGCGGAAAAGGCCAACACGGCGATTGTGGGTGCAAATGCTTTCGAGCGAAGAGGAGAATTTACTGGCATGGTCCACCTCCGTTCGGAATTTGAGGTTGTGTCAGAGCCGGGGCTCTCCTCAGGGCGTCGGTTTCTGGGTCGAGAAGTACGTAGGCACAGCTCCGAATAGAATCACTAAAGATCCACGGATTTCGCTGATGAAATGCGGTGAAGGTCCTCGCCCCTCGTGAGACGACCTCCAGAATGTCACAGCATTCGGCGATTTCCGCAGTTTCCGCTGCCTTGGTTTCGCCACGAATCATGAAGTGTGCCAACAAGGGTTTTTTGGATCGTGTCCCAACGTCGGGACGACCCGCAGCGTAGTTTGTTTGATGCATGAGTGTTCTCCATATTCTAGTTTGAAGGCGGCATGAAATCTGAGACGCTTTCATTGGTAAAGAGGCTTTCTGCAGCGCGATTCCCGTAGCGCAATCAAAATATTTTGTCTTTTTCCGATCTCCCTTTTGCGATTGGCTTTTTAGGTATTACAATTGATCTTTTGCTGTCGCCAAAAACCGGGCGGCAGTCGCGGCAGATAGAGATTGTCTTTGCGGGGTGCCATGGCCTGGGATGCGGTTGACCTCCGAACGCAGATAGGTGTACCGGTTTGCGACGCGGACCGGGAGACTATCCTTGACGCCGCAGAGAAGGCGATCCTCAACAGTGATGGGGATCCGGAGATTGCTCTACATGCGGCGGCGAGAGTTGCGCGCCAGACCCATGTGGTAAAAGATGTACGGGCATATGCGATTCGGACTATTTTTCGCGCCATGAAGAAGAAAGGGTTCGAACAAGCTAACAAGGATTCGGTTGTCCGTAGTTCAACTGACGTGGCGGTCCTTCCCGGTCCGGCTGGCGTTGGCCAAATTGAGAATAAGATCTTGGTGCGAGAGCTTCTAGATACTCTCTCATCGCGGGATCGAGAGATTGTCATGCGACGAGTATCGGGGGACACTTTCACGGAGATCGATAATGAAATGAAACTGAAACCACGTACTGCGGAGACGCGGTTCCGTGCTTCCAAAGCTATCCTTCGGAAACTCCTTGATCAAGACCTAGACAGAAGAACGTTAACGCGTGGCCATTGAACCCATTGATGATGACAACCCCATTGAAGAGATATTACTCACTGGGTTCCCTAATCCCGACAGGGTTGGCTGCCCTCCATCAGCAGTCATAGAGGCCCTCGGGCAAAAGAAGATCGGGAGAGACGATCCAGCGTGGGAGCACATTTGGAACTGCTCCCCTTGCTTCAAAGACTTCAAAGTAATTCGTGATGCGCGGCTCGCCGAGATCGAGGGTAGATACCGCGCTCAGAGCCGCCGCCGCAATTTGGTGTTGGCGGCCTCGGTACTAGTCTGCGCGATTATCATCGCCGCGTTGTTTTACCGCAACATTTGGGTGGCGCGTGGCGGTGCCGCCTTGGTGACAATCGATCTAACCAACGCAGGTACTTTCCGGGGCGGTGCTGAAGACAATGGTCGAGTTTTGGCCGAACTTCCGACGAGACTGGATGAGATCCATCTGAAATTGCCTGTCTTCAGCCGGCCCGGGCGCTACGTTGTGGCTATCCTGCAATCAAAGTCAGAAAACGCTGCGGTCGCCTTAGGTTCAGCAACGACCACGGGAACAGATGTGAATCCGAGTCTCGTCCTCACGTTGGATCTGTCTGGCACGAAGCCGGGCCGTTATTTCCTGGCCACCCGACTAGAGGAACAGGGACAACAGGATGCTGCGTACTACTATCCAGTCCAAATTGGGCCAGGTTGACTCGATTAAAATGTCGGCCTTTTCACAGATAAACTTTCCGAATTTTTTCTGAAAGCTTTTTGCTTTTGCCTCGTCTATTGGTTTGAACCTTAGGTTGACTTCGAGCTTGGGCAAAGCGTATCAACGTACACTTCATGCCCCCCGCCCGTGTGGCGTTCTGATCACGCTGCGACACACCCTCCGGTGAGTCTTCCTGGGAACTAAGAGCTGTCGAGGAAATGAGTGAATGTCTTGAAGACCTCTCCAGGCCGTGTCGTTGCTGTCGCCGCAGTCTGTGCTGCACTTGCTTTGTTAGCCTTCTTCCGGATCGGACACCGTTCTACGACTTCCGCAGAGGATGTCCTTGCCGCCGCCGATGGACTCGCATGGAACAACAACTGGCTCGGAGCACTCCCGCTCTATGTGCGCGCGGAGCAATTGTTCCGAAGCAAAGGGGATAAAGGCCATGCGCTTTACGCCCACGTGAGCCAGTTCGCCGTCAAGATGGAGAACAGCGACCTCTCGCAGTTGATTGATGAGTTGCGTGCGGACCTTGCCTTGCCTGAGGCATCTCCGCCGGACATTCGGCTGAGAGTGCTCGAAATGAAAGCAAAGTGTGAACAGGAGTACGATGCCGGCATTTCAAAAGAGACCTTTGCCGACGTCGAAAAGCTCGCCTTCCAACAACGCAAGCTATATCTAGCCTCACGTGCAAGTGGCGAGCAGGGCATACTGGCATTCACGTTAGGCGACATCGCAGAGGCAACTTCGAGAGTCCGGCGAGCTTATGGGGTAGCAAAATACCTTGGCGATCCAGCCGCCCATGTTCGATACGCCGAGATGATCGGCATGGGAATAGTAAACATGGGCCGCCCCGAGCAGGCCATGAAGTTCCTTGACGAGGCGATTGCCACCCAGAAAGCACATCCTGAAATTGCGCGCCCTACCATCGCGTATAACGCCAAAATCGATGGTCTGGGCCAAATGGGTCGTTACAGTGAAGCTCTGGCCCTTGCCGACCAGGCGCTGAGATTTCCGCGTGAGCATCAATTTTATGGCCAGCTCCAATCGTTGCTGGAAAGCAAGGCGGAAGTTGAAGTGCGCGCCGGCAAGATCAACGAGGCAGTGAACGGCTATCAAGAAGCACTCGTCTACGCGAAGAAAGTGGGTTCCTGGCGCGCCATCACCTTCATCGACTCCAGGCTGGCGGCCGCGTATGAGCGTCTCGGAAAGCTACCCGAAGCCTTGTGTGCGATCGACGACGCCATCAAGGCTAATCAGCAGACGCCACGAGAAATGTTCCTGGTTCCCGGCAACATGGCGATCAAGGCGAGGATTGAGGCTGAGATGGGCCACCGCGTCCAGGCAGAAAGGCTCTACGTTAAGGGTTCAGACATTCTGGACCTGATGCTCGCTCATGTTCCCACACCTGAGATGGAACGTCTGCTGCTCACGGAACTAGAAGATTTGTATTCGGGATACTTCGAACTGCTTTCGAACGATCATCGCTACTCTGAAGCATTTCGTGTCATCGAGAGAGCTCACGGGCGAATCGAGGCCCAGGAGCTTGAATTCGATCACACGGAGGCGCCGCACAGCCCAACCGCAGAGGAAAGACAATTGCAGGCGCTCGAAGTCGCGCTTCTTCGCGAGGACGATTAGCAAACCGGGCAGGAAACACTACGAAGGATTCGTCCAGATCGGGAAACCCTGAAAACCGAGCTGGTGAGGAGGAAGCCGCCCTCGGCGAGATCCAGCGGCAGCTCAGACCCGAAGAACTGCTAATCGAGTATGTACTCGCAGCGAGACAATCCTACGCGCTGGCGGTCAGCTCTTCGCGAGTGGCTCGGTATCTGCTTCCCCCTAAGCAAGTCATAGAGGAGGAGGTCAGAAGGTATCGGGATACGCTCCGGCATCAAAAAACAGACGCGCATCTCGGCAGTGAACTCTTTACGCAATTGCTGGGATTTACGAATGACTTTGGCAAAGCCAATTCACTGATTGTCGTCCCAGACGGAGGCCTTCATCTTTTGCCATTCAGCGCTCTTGTCG
>JBAUOG010000459.1:0-6284 GCA_049579625.1 Bryobacteraceae bacterium | reverse complement strand
GCTGCTTCGGCAATCTCAGCACAGCGATTCCCCCCGTATGGTGCGGCGGAAAGCGCAAGACATCCGCAAAGTCGAGGTCCAGGCTGACCAGGCAACGTCCTTCGCGAACACAAACGTTGAAAATCGTCTCGTCGGTAGCGCCGCCAAGACCTTCCTGCTGGACGGTTTCAACATCCTGACCGGCCTTATCGAAAAGATGAACGGATCTCGAACCCAGGTTCTCGTCCAATTTGAACTTCACGCCGCGCTGCTACCAGGCAAGTCCACGAAGCGCTCACGGCTCATCTCGGCGCCGTATGCAATGGCCGCTAAGACGTCATCGCGTTGGAGTTGCGGGTACTGTTCAAGGAGTTCCTCGGTGGAAGCGCCGCTGGCGAGAACGTCCAGGAGCAAAGAAACCCAGATTCTAGTGCCACGCACACATGGCTTTCCGAAACAGACGTTCGGGTCGATTGCAATCCTGTTTAGGAGTGGATGCATGGCAGAATCTCCTTTTGTCAATCAGGATATCAACTAAAGTGCGGTGCTTCACGAAGCGCACAGGCGCAGCCCGGTTGCTTGTTTACTGGCGGAGAGAGTGGGATTCGAACCCACGTTAGAGTTTCCCCTAAACACGCTTTCCAAGCGTGCGCCTTCAACCACTCGGCCATCTCTCCTGGGTTGAGAACACTGGAAGAATCCAGCGTGAGGCTAGCAGCAAGAATGCTTCCAAAGGCAACAGAGAAGCCCAATCTCGCCGGCAGCCTTCAGTTTAGCATTGGCGTTTATCCGTCCCGTCATGTGACCTGTCCGGTTTCGGACAGTGGTTTCCCCCGGATGCTGACTTTGCCCGCCCGATAGCCCGGTCCATTCCGGCAACTACCAGAAAACTCACGCCTGCGGCGTTGGCCGTCGGAGTGCACTCGGTAATGCGAGCACAACTTGCGATGGAGGAGATCAGCGATACAGTGGTACGACGCCTCGATGTCGGCGGCAGCGCCTTGATCCCAACCGCCTCCACCAGATCCTCAACGGTGGCCGAGCCTCGCAAACGGCCGCGAGTCCTGGTCGTTGACGATCAGCTCGACATCCTTACCGCTTTGGAACTGCTGCTAAAGATGAATGGCTTCGTGGCGGAATCGGTCGATACTCCGGCGCTCGCCTTGGCGGCAATCCGCCAGCCCTTCGACCTGGTCCTGATGGACCTCAACTACACCCGCGATACCACCTCAGGCCAGGAGGGCTTGACGCTGCTCACGGAACTGCGCAAGCTGTTCGACAAGCTGCCCATCGTTGTGATGACAGCTTGGGGCAACGTTGAACTCGCGGTAGAAGCCATGCGGCTGGGCGCCTCGGACTTCGTGCAGAAACCATGGGACAACTCCCGGCTGCTCCAGACCCTCAACAAAGAGTTGGACCGAGCAGCCGCGGCGCGGCGCGTCGTTGACAACAACAAGAGCGAGCTGGACATCGCCCGCCATGTACAGCAGAAGCTGTTCCCGCAGAAGCTGAAGCCGATGCCGACGCTCGACTATGCCGGGCGCTGCGTGCCGGCGCGAGCCGTCGGCGGCGACTACTATGACTTCTTCGACTTAGGTGAGGGCCGCCTTTCGGGCGTTCTGGCCGACGTATCGGGCAAGGGCGTTGGCGCGGCCATGCTCATGGCGAATCTGCAAGCCTCGTTCCGAAGCCAGATCGAAAGCGGTACTCGCGAACCAGTCGAACTGCTGGCCGCCGTCAATCGACTCTTCTATGACGCCACGCCGCCGGAACAGTACGTGACGCTGTTCTACTTTGACTACTACGAACCCGCCCGCACCATGCGCTTCGTCAATTGCGGCCATCCGTCCCCGCTTCTGATCAAGGCGTCGGGCGAGGCGGAACGCCTCACCGCGACCTGCACGGTAGTGGGCCTCTTTCCACGCTTTGACTGCGCCACGGGGTCCGTAACGCTCGAGCCTGGGGATCATCTGTTCGCGTTCACCGACGGAGCGACCGACTGCACAGTGATCGGCAGCCCTCAATCCGAACCAAGCGAACTGGGCGAAGAAGGCTTTGTCGAGTTGCTTCTGGCATCCAACCGGGGGACCGCCCAAGCGGCCGTTGAAGAGGTCCAAGCCGATCTGGCCCGGCTCGGCGGCGGCCTCGACCTGGTTGACGACCAGACCTTGATTGCTCTGGTTGGCCGCTAGGTTAAAGTCCTGACCCGGCTAAACCGATACCTAACTGTGGGTCAATTCTACCCGTCACAGCAAGCCGAGAGCCGTGGAAAGGGAGATGGTATCGCCCTGGCAGCGGACGCGACGGCCCGTGGGCCACTCTTAGTACCGTCCCAGAGCCGCATCCTAATCGTCGACCATTCTCAGTCCAATCGCCGTATTCTCCAGGGCGTCCTGCGGGAGCTCGGGAACGACTTGGTGGAAGCGAGTTCAACATCTCAGGCTCTGAGGCTGGTTGCCAACGAGCGGATCGACCTGGTGTTGGTCGACCTGATGGCGCCCGAAATCGGCGGCCCGATGTTCTGCCGGATCCTCAAGAGCAACTCGAGCACACAGTTCATTCCTATCTTTCTTCTGGCTCCGGACGACCAGGCGGAGAAGGAGGTTATCGCCATCGCGTCTGGCGCTCACGACTTCCTCTTGAAACCACTCCGGCACAAGGCGGTGCAAGCTCGCGTGCAGGCGAGCCTACGCCTGAAGGCTACTCTTGATTCACTGGATGAGGCGGAAGCCGTCCTCTTCTCGCTGGCGCAGTCGGTGGAGGAGCGCGATCCTGCCATGGGCGAACACTGCCAGCGAATCGCGCTGCTCGCCTCCAGCCTTGGGATTGCGCTGGGTCTGCCTGCCTCCGATCTGGTTTCACTACAGCGTGGCGGCTTCCTTCACGACATCGGCAAAGTCGGCATTCCCGACCACATCCTCTTTAAGTCGGGGCCACTCTCCTCGGAGGAATGGGTGGTTATGCGTGAACACACCGTGCGCGGCGAGCGGATCTGTCAGAAGATGCGGTCTCTGCGCGACACGCTGCCTATCATCCGGTCTCACCACGAGCGTTGGAACGGATCGGGCTATCCCGACGGGCTGCGGGGCGAAGAGATCCCTCTGCTCGCGCGGATTATACAGATCGCGGACATCTTCGACGCGCTCACCAACAAGCGGCCCTACAAGGAGGCCTATCTTCCCGAGCATGCGATGCTCATCCTCCAGGAGGAGACCAACCTCGGTTGGCGCGATCCAGACCTGGTCGCGAAGTTCGGCGAGATTTATCCCATGTTCCGTAATGCGCCACCCTCTCCCAAAACAGGAAACCACTCCCTTCAGGCCTTGGCGGAGGCCATCCAGCGGAAGGACGTCCATTCCACCGAAAACGTCATTCGCGGGCTCTCGCGCAATGGCCATGCACCGGTCCATGTTTCCGGCCGCAGATAGGCACCCTCGGAACAGCAGGGGTCCAGGTCAAACCGCGCCACGATCCAGCGCCGAACCCCAGGCGTCACGTGCACGGCCCCGCGAGTATCCGCTTGCTCACGAATCTGAGTAAACGGTGGCACACAATCGCGGGCGTCACAATAAACTCTCCGGAGGTGCAGGAAACGACGGGAAATCTGCGGGAATCTTAGCCTTGGAGTCGCTCCCTCTCGCGTCGCGGCTCAGAAGGCATCCGCTTGCTAGCGCGCGGTTCAGTGCTGGAGTTCCAGAGAGACTCTGACGCGCGCGCTTCTCTGCCGGAGGTTTCAGACAAAACCGCCGGCGCCCGGCTTAAGCTAGATCGAACTTCTCATGGTGCAGGGCCGCATCGCCTACTACCAGCACGGGACGGCCGAGGATCTGTTCGAGTTCTTCCAAGTACTGATTGTTATTCGACTTCAGCACCTTAGCCACGTCGGGATGGACGCGTAAGACAACGTCCTTCGCATCCATGGCGCGAGCGATCTTCTGCGCTTCGATGAGGATCTCGCCGATGATGGTCTGAACGCTCTTAACGTAGCCCGCGCCTTCGCAATAGGGGCAGGGAGCGCAAAGCGTCCGCTCCAGGCTCTGCTTCACGCGTTTGCGAGTAATGGCGACCAAGCCGAAATCGTTGAACTGAAGGATCTTGTAGGGCGCTTTGTCGGCGCGCATCGCCTCTTCGAGAGTCTGCATCACCTTCTGACGGTTCTTGCGCTCGTCCATATCGATGAAGTCGACCACGATGATGCCACCGAGGTCGCGCAACCGGACTTGGCGGACGATCTCCTTCACCGCCTCCGTATTGGTCTTCACGATGGTGTCTTCCAGGCGGTTCGACTTGCCGACGTACTTTCCCGTATTGACATCGATGGCGACCAGAGCTTCCGTCTGGTTGATGACAATGTAGCCGCCGGACTTCAGCCAAACCTTGGGGCGCAAGGCTTTTTCAAGCTCCTGCGTGATGCCGAAGGCGTCGAAGATGGGCGCCGAGCGCGTGTACATCTTCACCCGGCTCACCAGGGCAGGCTGGAAGCGCTGCACGAAGCGCAGGACGCTCTCGTACATTTCTTCGTTATCGGCCCAGATCGACTTGTATTCGTCCGTCACCTGGTCGCGCAGAATTCGCTGGACCAGATCGAGGTCGTGGTGCAGCAGCGCGGGCGCAGGGCGCTTCTCCGCCTTCTCCTTGATATCGACCCAGAGATTGTGGAGGAAATTCATGTCGGCCGCAATCTCTTCTTCGGTGTGGCCCTCGCCGGCTGTGCGAACGATGAAGCCGCCGCTGGATCCGACGCGATGGGCTTGCAGGATGCGCTTCAGTCGGAGCCGTTCTTCATCGCTCGCGATCTTGCGCGAGACGCCCAGATGATCGACGCTCGGCATGAAGACCACGTAGCGGCCTGGAAGCGCGATGTGCGATGTAATGCGCGCGCCCTTTTGGCCCAGCGGTTCCTTGGCAATCTGGACGATAATCTCCTGGCCGGCCTTCAGCAGGTCGGTGATGGAGGGGTAAACACGTTCCGGCGCAGGCCCCGATCGCTCTTCACGTTGCTCGGAGCGCTCAGGCCGCTCAACGCGCTCGGTACGCACCTCCGGACGGACCTCGGGTTCCGGGCGCACTTCCACTACTGGCGCGGCAGCAACAGCCTGGCTGACCTCCGTAGCAGCGGGAGGCGCGGCTTGGACGCCAAAACGATTCCCGCCACGGCGTCTGCGCATCCGGCGGGACATGCGGTGCATGGAACGGCCGCCCTGTTCCCGAACCGAAGCCGTTTGCGTGGCTGTCGCGGATTCCGGCGCGTCTCCGGGAGCCGAGGCAGCAGCTTCTGTTTCGGCGCCAGCGGCGGGCTCGCCTTCCTCCGGCTCATCTTCCGATTCTTCCGCGGATTCTTCCGCTGTAACACCGTCGGAAATCAGATCGTCTGCAATCAGATCCTGGGCCAACGCGTCAGCCCGTTCTTCGTCCGATAGTTCGGCTTCGGCCTCTTCAGCCGCTTCGGGCTCAACCGGCTCGACCTGATCGCCCCGGATGGCCTCGTGCAGTTCGGCCGCGATCCGCGCTTCGTATGCCGCCGAGACCTCATCGGAATGGATCAACGACAGAGGATGTGTGTCTGCGTGCGAACCGCTTCGCACTTCAAACTCTTCTGCCGCCTCGCCAGCGTCGTCGAGCGAAACAACCTGGGGAATCGTCTTCACCTCCGGGCGCATAATCAGCGGGGCGATGCCTGCGGCCGATCCGGGTTCCGGGTGAACCACGGCGCCATGGCCGTGAAGCAGAATTTCATGCTCTTCTTCGGACGACTCAATCTCATCCAGCCGGTCTTCGATCTTCGATACGATCTCGAGCTTCTCGTCCTCTTCGAGCAGCCTGCTTGCCGGCTCGACGGGTTCGTGATCCGCTTCCTTTTCGACCTCTTCGACCACACGGGCGCTACCGCCTTGACGGTACTTGGCCAGCGATTCACCAGGCAGGATGAGCAGGTCACTGGCGGATCGCGACGTGGGGACGTCGTCTCGCACGGGCGCTTCGGGGGCAACGTATTGTCTGGCGGGTTCAGGTTCCGCGCTACCGCCGCCAGGGGCGGCATATTTGTTCTCCGGGAAGCCGCGTCCGCGCGTGCGGCGGCGACGCGAACGTCGTCGCCGGTCGTCATTGCGATCCCGATCCTGACGGTCCACCTCGCCGCGGGTCTCAACAGGCGCAACGCGAGCCAGTGTTGGGTTGATGGTCTCGCCCGGCTCGGTCGGCGCTGCCAATGGCTCAGCACCCAATGAGGGCTCGCCCGATGCCTCGACCGGCACCGAAACAGGCCTTGCGTCAGCCGAACGGCTTTCCGTTGGACGGGCTTCGGG
>JBAUOG010000458.1:0-3164 GCA_049579625.1 Bryobacteraceae bacterium | reverse complement strand
ATCTGGTCTCAATTGAGGCTGAACTCGCTGACAGTCTTCGCACCGAACGACTGGATCTGAAATCCCTTCCGCCAGACTGGTACCAGCTGAGAGATGAATCGCTGAGGCATTTTGGTGACGACTGGATTCGCAAAGCAAACAGCACTGCGCTATATGTTCCTTCGGCTGCCATTCCTGGGGAATGGAATGTACTTCTGAATCCGGCGCACCCCGACTTTAGGCAGCTTAAGTTTCACGAGCCAAAGAATTTTGAATTCGATCTGCGGATGTTCCGCTGATTTTGAAACGGCTGAGGTGCTCCAGTAGTAGCGCTATTGCTCGTAGATGCTGCAACAAATATGCTGATGAGAACGCACATCAATCTTGGCGCCGCGCCAGCATCGTGGATGAAGGCATGTTGGTGCTGGGATATTCGAGAAAATGGCCCGTCCCGTCAAGGCGAACCAGTGCCGGCAGCGTTAGACCATGAGAATTCGAAGCCGCTCACTCCGCTTCTGCGTCCATCTCAACCATACGGAGCATAGCTTCGATCAGTGAGGCCTTTTCGGCGCAGTTTGGATCCTGCTCCCGCAGGCGGAGCACTCTCCTCAATCCCACCAGGTCGGCTAAGCTGACATGCGAGTAAAACACCTCCATGTCCTCCTTCAGTCTCTTGAGCTCGGTTCTGCGTACAAATTCCGCGCCGAAACCGTCTTTAGCGATTCTCCATCTGGCATTCTCTCGGTCGACTTCATCCTGAACAAACAACTTTTTCAGCCCTCCCATCTGTAAGCCTCGGCAGAGGCCACCGGTGCCAAATTCCTTGGAGTTTTTCCATTAGAATTTTCACGAGTTGACAGCACTTGCCCTCCAGTCCGCCTTTTACGGCTGATCTAGAAGGAACGGGAAACAACTAAGAGGGCTCTTTAGTTCGAGGCGATTTTGGGGCCCAAAGGTTACATGTTTTTTTTGAGGCTAAATTGAGCAGTTTCAGCGGTTTTGGAGCATCTTGAGGGCTTCTCGGTGCCTTACGTGAGTTTCCGTATGTCTCCAGGTCTCATCAGGCACTGAAATGCGCTGAAAAAATTTCTGTGGAAAACTTAGCCGCCACTCCTCTGGCCTCCCTGCAATTTGTAATTCAGAATACTGAGAGGTGACGAGTAACGAGTATCCTGCCACCTTACACGCAGGGACAAACACGTCGGAGCTTCCCGGTCGCACCGCAAGAAGGGCAGGCCGTTAAGTTCGGCGGCCTCTTGCAGGTCGGACCGTACTGTTGGCTTCGATCGTGAATCTTTCCGGTGCCGCGGCACTGCGGGCATTCGCCGCGGCGGCGGAGTTCTTCTTCCGTCCAGAAGTCGCCCGTGCCTAGGCAACTCATGCAAAGATGCCATGCGCCATACCGCCGACTTCCACGCGCTCCCTGACATCCGGGACAAATATGAGCCGATTCGAGTGCGGCGATTTCGGGTGCTCCGGCTAAGCTACCTTGCCGGTCTTTCTCTTTCCCGTCATGATCTTTTGGGACGGTAGAATCGACCACTCCCCTCGGCTGTTCTCTGTCGCGTTCTTTCGGCCTTGGCACTTGAGGGAGCGAGGCTTGCTCCGTCGCTATGGTCCGCGAGCTATCTTGGAGTTCGACACCCCGAGCGCACGTGCAATAGGCCGGCCCGTTGCGTTGATAATCGCGGTAGAGTCGCGCAAGAGATCTCTCCCCGGCCCGCGTTAGGTATTCGTCGTTTTCGTTTCCTCGGCGAAGCGCAAGCTTCTGCTGAAGAACAAGAACGCCCGTGTCTTCACAATCAAAACACTGAGGCCATCTCTGAAAATGAGCCGCTTCGATGGCCCAGTTCTCCGCAAGACGAATCACCCCACCCGTCTCGACCCGCGCGTCGCGGCGCCAGGCGTATCGGAGTTGAGGCAGGCTGAATGAGTTCCTCACGCCGGCTCGGAGAATTCTCGCCCGACCCTGGCCATTGATTTCATGTAACGGATCACACATCCGTTCCAGATCTTCGAAGATGGAATCGCGAAGTTCCGTTAAATCGGGTAGTCGACGATGATCATCATCACCAGAGCTTCTCGGCAAATCGTCCCGGTATGCCTCACACGCGCGTGATGATGTTGTTGAAGGTTCCTCTTTAAGAAGTTCTATAAGAAGTTCATTCCTTATATGCGCGTCGCCATTTTCACCCTTTTCGGTCGTTTTCTTCACCCTTAAGGGTGCAACCGCTTCACCCTTTTTCCTTTTTGTCAGGTCGGGAAAGGGTGCAGGGTCTTCACTCTTTGGTACAGCGGCCGGCGAATCAGCAGTTTGCTTAGACCGGGCTTTATTTGCCTGCGCAGCCCTCTGTTTCGATTCGACTCTGGGCAAACGGCAGGCCTTTCCATCCGGGTGGAGGTGAATAACAACCCCGCCGCTTGTTCCCACTGGAGCCGTTCGCCGGCATCGCCATTTGGCAGGCAGATCCAATTCGCCTCGATCAACTCGCGCCGATGATTCTGAATGGAACGCTCCGAGATCACCAGATCCGCGGCGGCTGTCGAGAGCTTCGGCCAAGCAAGATTCTGTGCATTACGGTATTTGCACAGATGGTTCATCCAATAGCGCTTCGCGCCATTGGAGATGTTTCTGGCTTGACCGATGTCACTCGGCTTTGCCAACCGGTGCGCCGTCACCGAGGCAGCCTCTCCATTCTCGGAATGCGATACCGAGTTTGTCGAAGGCGCTCCATCCGCAGGCGGCTGAGCCCCATTCATGCGCGCAGGGCCAGCGCGGGGTTGTTGGCTCAACAACCGGAGCGAAGCTGGCTTGGATACATTCACGTGCGCTTGGAATTAGTAGTCGAGTCGGAAATCCAGGGGACGACGCTTTGTTGCAGGTATTTGCTCGGAGCAGCCAAGTTCAGCCGGCGAATCCGAACGACACGCTCGATCCGCATGGACGTCACGTGGCCTTGAAACCATTTGGAAATTGTTGTACGCGAGACATTGAGATCGCGAGCCAATTTGGCCGCTGCGCCGTAGTTTTGGCGGAACGTGATCCTCAGCTCGTTCCTCGTCAGTTCACAGTTCATCATGGTGATACTCTTTTTCAAGGCGCGTACGCCATGTTGGCTATACAGCCTGAATAGCAGAAGTGGATAATGAACGTCAAGTCGAATGATCGACCATCGGCTGGAGAC
>JBAUOG010000457.1:0-3730 GCA_049579625.1 Bryobacteraceae bacterium | reverse complement strand
GGGCGGAAGCACAGGCCAGCTCGCTCCGCGACCAACTGAAAGCAACCCTGGGCGAGGCGTTGCTTCGATGAACGCCGAAGTTCTGTTGAAGTACTTCGACCGCATCAGCGAAGCGCCGGACGCTGTGCCGCGCTTGCGGCGGTTTGTGCTGGATCTCGCGGTGCGGGGGAAACTCGTAGAGCAAGATCCGGACGACGAGCCGGCCTCGGCATTACTGGCGCGGATACCGACGCCAGCACAGAACCGCGCGCGTAAGCAAGCGGATGAACGTGCAAGCCCAACCAGGGCAACAGGAACCAGTGACCGTCCCGCTAAATCGCCGTCAGGCGCGGAAGACGGCCCTTATCAGCTGCCCGCAAACTGGCGCTGGAGCCAGCTGGCAGAAGTAGGGCTTGTGAATCCTCGGAACAGCGCGGCCGATACAGTCCTGGCGTCCTTCGTCCCAATGCCGAAGATCTCCGCAGAATACGGGATTGCGAATGAACACGAAGTCAGAGCTTGGGGCGACATCAAGAGCGGCTTCACGCATTTCGCCGAGGGGGATGTAGGCCTCGCAAAAATTACGCCGTGCTTTGAGAACGGCAAGTCCACGGTCTTTCGCGGGCTGACTGGCGGCATCGGCGCAGGAACAACCGAGCTGCACATCGTCCGTCCTATCTTTGTGTGCGCAGAGTACATCCTGATCTTCCTGAAGTCTCCATTCTTTATTGCTTCAGGGATTCCAAAGATGACCGGGACCGCGGGACAAAAGCGCGTATCAACAGAGTACTTTGCACATTCCCCGTTCCCACTCCCTCCCCTCGCCGAGCAACACCGCATAGTCGCCAAGGTGGACGAGCTGATGGCCCTCTGCGACCGCCTCGAAGCCGCCCAGAAAGACCGCGAGCTTCGCCGGGACCGCCTCACCGCATCCTCCATCCACCACCTGACCAACGGCGCAGCCCCGGACGAGCTTCGTGAACACGCCCGCTTCTTCATCAACCATCTGCCGAAGTTAACCGCCCGCCCCGAGCAGATCAAACAGATCCGGCAAACCATCCTCAACCTCGCCGTCCGGGGGAAGCTGGTTCCGCAAGACCCGGCCGACGAACCGGCATGCGAGCTGCTGAAGCGCATTCAGGCCGAAAAAGCCCGGCGGCTGGAGGATGGCACTCTGCGAAGAGAGAGGCCGCTGGCCCCGGTTGCGGAAGACGAAGCGCCGTTCGCAATCCCGGCCAGCTGGAGTTGGGCGCGAATCGGTACCCTCTCGTTGCTCACCGAGTATGGAACCTCGGTGCAGTCAATGCATGCCGGTGATGGAATTCCGGTCCTAAAGATGGGTGATATCCAAAATGGCGGCGTGCTTTTGGGTGGGCAGAAAAAAGTGCCCCGTCAAATTGAAGACTTACCACAACTATTCCTTAAGCGCCTCGATCTCCTCTATAACCGAACGAACAGCGCAGAGCTTGTGGGCAAGACCGGCATCTATCTGGGCGAGGACGATGCATACACGTTCGCCTCATATCTGATACGAATACGCTTCCTGAATAACCTGACGAGTCCGATCTATTCTAATCTCGCGATGAATGCTCGTTATTTTCGTGAAACACAGATACTGCCAGAACTGCAACAACAGTGCGGGCAAGCGAATGTGAACGGCTCGAAGCTGCGAAACATGCTCATCCCGCTCCCACCCCTCGGGGAGCAACACCGCATCGTCGCGAGGGCGGATGAGCTAATGGCCTTGTCCCGTCAGCTCGAAACGCAACTCACGCTGAGACAAACAGAAAGCCGCAGCTTGCTCGATGCAGTCCTCCAAAAAGCCCTCGCCAGTTAGGGGTGGTGCTTCCTCGGTGTCGACCTCCTTCCTTCCCTGCCCGCCTCTGACATGCGCGTTTTCTGGGAGACGAGCGACCCGAATGCCAGTCAGGGGGGAAGGTGGGTCGCAAGCGTCTCGTTATTCGGGGCCAGCAGAGCGGCGGTTGCGCATGACAAACAGTCAGCCAAGATCGCTGCATAGCCGTCGCCGGGTCACTTTGCAAAGACAACGGGTCGATGAGCCGACTTGCCTGAATAGCCCCGTATTGGCTGAGGCTTTCTCCTGACCGGGCGTTACTGAACGGTAGTGTCTTGCGGATTGGGCTCGTCAAAAAGAGTCAACCCCCGAGGCAGAGGTTCCAAGAAGCTAATGCCACTCAATTTGAGCCTGCCTTGCTTAGCCAGCATCGGCTTATCAGTTGTGTAGAGCACCGAGCACCCGAGGGCCATTGCAGTGGCAACATGAAAGCAGTCCCATTTGCGCCGCCGGTTTTCTACCTGATCCCTTGACGGTGTCAAGTCGAGGATTTGGGCTTCCAGCTTCGCCGCCGTCAACGCGATTTCCCGCGTGATGGTTTGGATGCGCGCCATCTTATTGACTTTTGCGTGGTTATCGTCGAACGGGCGACCTGCTCTGAAGGATAAGACGGATACCTCTTGAACCGTAATAATTGAGGTGTAGATCCGAACCTTGTCGTGCTTCAGTTCTCTCAGTAGCGCCCTGATTCCAGGTGCAGTGTCAGCGGCTAGGAATATGTCGATAAAGACACTGGTGTCGAAATACGCGGCGGTCATTCTTCACCGCGTAGGGCCTTTAACAACTCTGGGCTGAAGGCACTCTTGTAACACCCATGCAGTTCCTCGAAAGCGGCCTCGTAGTCCCTCTCAGTGTCTGCCGCGATGGACTCCGCTACTAGCTTGTGCGTTGCCACGCGGTAATAGACAGCCTTGCCGATAACCACAACTTGCTTCCTGAAAAGCTTCGTAACCTCGTCTACCTGGGACGGTTTGAACTGAATGCGCCAGGGCTCACCGTTGTCTCTCCGCAGCTCCCCCCAGAAGCCCTTTCCATCCTCCTCAGAAGGGTCGCGGTCCAGCAACTCGACCAGCTTTCCATAAAGGGACATGCCCTCGACCTCAAAGGTAGGGGACTGGAGAGCACGAATAGAGGAGAGGCCCGCACTGCCAAAGGACGCGGTAAGTGGGTCAGGGTAACCGGGGCGCTGTATTGAGATTTCGAGTTCTGTTCTATCAACGCGCTGAATCCGGGCTACTCGGGAGAGTCTTCGAATTAGGTCCCGATCAATTTCCAGATTGGGTTCCAGAATCCCGGCGTCGTGCTCAAGCCTGCGTAGCGTTCGAATGACCTCCTCTGCAGCCAACACTCCAACCTCAGCGTTATTCGTGATGGCCAGTGGGGACCACACGCTTCCCGGCTTTACGGCATTCCCCTCTTCCCCAGCTATGATCTCAAGTCCAAAGTCGCCAGTGGGAAACATGGCGCCGCGATCCCGTTGGATTCGCTTGCCCACACTGATCATCATTTGGCGGAACTCGTCAAGAACGTTGAGAAAATGGGCGAGGGGAAGCCTGTTCCTATCAGCCAAGCCCCTGCGTAGCTTGACCGTGATAACCGGGTCTTCGCTGGTTATTTTTTCGGCCATTGAAGCCCCAATGATACACCGACCCCAGGCAGGCGAATTATCCGGATGTACAGGCCAGACCACCCGATGCAATGGTCGCTAAGGGGCTCCGGGGCACAGCCACCGTTGCTAAAGGGACGCATCGTCAATCGCGGCCCGTCTGTGCCTGGAGTATCCTATCCACAGCTGAAATAAACCGGACTTCACTGGAATTATCGGAGGATGCAATGAGCGCTCTTACAGTCGAGGAGTATAAGTTTCTGTGGCAGCAACACGAAGCCAACAGGAAG
>JBAUOG010000456.1:0-16987 GCA_049579625.1 Bryobacteraceae bacterium | reverse complement strand
GTTTCAGGCACTCCTGGCCGTAGGGCATTCGGTACATGCGGTGTGCCCGAACAAGAAGGCCGGCGAGTTTGTGCGCACGGCCATTCACGACTTTGAAGGCGACCAGACCTACAGCGAAAAGCGCGGGCATAATTTCGTCCTCAACGCAACGTTTGACGATGTGAAACCCGAGAGCTACGACGCGCTGGTTATTCCCGGCGGTCGGGCGCCGGAATACGTCCGGCTCAATCCGCGGGTGCTGGAGGTTGTGCGGCACTTTGCACATCACGACAAGCCGATTGCGGCGATCTGTCACGCGGCGCAGGTGCTTGCCGCGGCGGGTGTGCTCAAAGGAAAACAGTGCAGCTGCTACCCGGCCGTTTCGCCGGACGTGACCGGTGCGGGTGGCGAGTATGTCGACATCCCGGTGGATCAGGCTCATACACATGGGAAGCTGGTGACGGCGCCGGCTTGGCCCGCGCATCCGGCATGGATTTCCCAGTTCTTGAAAGTCCTGGGAACTAAGATCGAACTGTAGAGGCAGAAGAAGACATCATGAGTGCACCGAGACCGTTCGACCGAAGGCAGTTCCTGACTGCGCTTGGAATCGCTGGTGCGGCCATCCCCGCGATGGCCAGAACTACTCAGAATGAGGGCGCGAAGACTGTGAGCGATGACGGGTTCAAGCATTTGCCGTCGCCGGTGAAGCCTTCGGTGTATCCATTCCCGATGAGCGCCGTCCGTCTGAACGACGGGCCCATGCTGCAGGCACAGGAATCGAATCGGGCAGTTCTGCACCGCTTGCCAGCGGACCGGCTGGTACACAACTTCCTGATCAACGCCGGGCTGCCCTCTTCCGCCGAGCCGCTGGGTGGGTGGGAGAAACCCGACTGCGAGCTGCGCGGCCACTTCACGGGTCACTTTCTTTCGGCTTGCGCGCTGCTTTACGCGGGCACCGATGACGCCGCGGTGAAGGCCAAGGCCGACGAAATGGTCAACCAGCTCGCGAAGTGCCAGCAGGCGCTGGGCGCCGGATATCTGAGTGCGTTTCCGTTGGAGTTCTTTGACCGTTTGCAGAGCCGCAAGAAAGTCTGGGCGCCGTTCTACACCATTCACAAGATCATGGCCGGGCTGCTGGACATGTATCTGCTGACTGGCAACAAACAGGCGCTGGCGGTGCTGGTCGGCATGGCGGACTGGACGGACAAATGGACCGGCCAGTTTACCTACACGCACATGCAGCAGATTCTCAATACGGAATTCGGCGGCATGGGCGAAGTGTTGTTGAACCTATATGCGGTGACCGGGGAGAAGCGCTATCTCGAGACCGCCGATCGCTTCAATAAGGGGGTTTTTCTGGATCCGCTGCTGGCGCATCGCGATCACTTGAAAGGGCTGCACGTCAACACGCACGTGCCGCAGGTGATCGCGGCCTGCAGACGCTACGAGATGACGGGCGATCCGCGTTACCGGCAGATGGGGCTCTTCTTCTATGAGACGGTGACCGAGTCACGTCGTTATGCGACGGGCGGCACCAGCAATAACGAAGCGTGGTTGACGGAAGCTGGTCAACTCGCGGCGGAGTGGAAGCAGGCTACCGACACGGCGGAGTGCTGCTGTGTGTACAACATGCTGAAGCTGGCGCGGAATCTGTATCAGTGGTCGGGCGACCCGCGTTACTTCGATTACTACGAGCGCACGCTACTGAATCACCGGCTGGGGACCATCGATCTGGAGACGGGAAACACGATGTATTACCTGTCGCACACGCCGGGCGCCTGGAAGACGTTCTGTTCGGAATACGATTCGTTCTGGTGCTGCACAGGCACGGGGGTAGAGGAGTATTCGAAGCTGAACAACAGCATCTACTTCTTCGACCAGGATGGACTCTACGTGAATCTGTTCGTTCCATCCGAACTGTTGTGGAAGGACAAAGGGCTCACGATCCAGCAGCAGACACAGTACCCGACGCAAGACCAGACGCTGCTCACGTTCCAGGCAGAACGCCCGGTAGAGACGACGGTTCGTCTGCGCATTCCAGGGTGGGCTAGCGACAAGGCTGTGGCGACCTTAAACGGCGTGAAACTGGATGCGATGGCGAGTCCCGGAAGCTACCTCGCGATTCGCAGGACTTGGAAGACAGGCGATACGCTCGCGCTGGAATTGCCGATGGGGTTGCATGTGGAATCCATGCCGGACGACCCGACCATCCAAGCTGTGATGTATGGGCCGCTGGTACTCGTGGCTGACATGGGGGGCCGGGAGAGCGATCCGAAGAAAGTGTTCGGACCGATGGGGCCCGATATGAAGGGGCTACCGACGGCCGCGCCGGTGGCGAAGAAGATCGGAACCGGACCGGTGGACTGGGTGGAGCAGACCGATTCGAAAGCGCTGGCCTTCGAAACCAAAGGGCAGGAGACGAAGACGAAGCTGGTGCCGATCAACCAGGTGACGCGGGAAAGGTATTCGATTTATTGGAAGGTGGGGTAGGGGCAGAAGGTAATCGCGCAACTCGTACCAGCGTGTTAGGCAAGAACTCCATGCGCATTGTCACCGGTTGAGAGGCCGGTTAACAACCGGCCGCAGGATTCCACCCTGCCCCACATGGCTGCCAGAACTTGGTTCTGAGCGGCTATTGAAAACGGCCAAAAACCGCTCCCTTACGGTCACGGCTCCGAAGCGCGTGTGCTTGTTTGTAATGAGTAACAGATACCCGATAGTGAGGAAGTGAAGGGGAGATGGCCTTTTTCGGCAGCGTGTTAGACTCAGCGGCCCTGTTATTCTGCAAAGGCAACGCCCCTAACAGCCCGCTATGGACACTATCCTCAACTGGATTTCTCAATATGGCTACGGGGCCATTTTCCTGCTGCTGGCGCTGGGCATTGTGGGCCTGCCGATTCCGGACGAGACCCTACTGGTCTTTTGCGGCTATCTGATCTCGAAGGGCAGGCTGCACCCGCTGCTCGGTTGGCTTTCCGCGGCGGGAGGCAGTTTGTCCGGCATCTCGTTGAGCTATGTCATTGGCCGCACGGCGGGGCACGGCTTCGTTCATCGTTACGGCCGCTACATACACTTCACGGAAGACCGGCTGGTGCAAGTGAAGCGCTGGTTCAATCATTTAGGCCACTGGTTGTTAACGTTTGGTTACTTTATTTTGGGCGTGCGACATTTCACGGCGCTCGTGGCCGGGATGTCCCAGCTACGCTACCGCACGTTTGCCTCCTACGCCTACCCGGGCGGGGTTCTGTGGGTGACAACTTTTCTGGCACTGGGCTACTACCTGGGCGAGAATTGGAAAATAGTCATTGAGCTGATCCACCGTTACCTGACGCTGATTACGGTGGTGGTCGTGGTGGCCGGCGCCGTCTGGTGGTTGCGCCGTAGCCGCGCCAAATGAAACGAAAGAGCAACCGAAAAACATCTACCCAGAGAGGCTTATGTCAAAGGATCACGATATTACGACGGAGACCGGCGAGCATCACGAGAGGAGCTTCATCCAGCGCCACATGCTGAGTCTGATGGCGTGTGTGGTGCTGATAGCCTGGATCCTTTTCTATCTGCCTGCGAACCCGGACACACATTGGGGCTCGTTCTTCGGCAACGCGATTGCCGATTGGAGCGGCGTCGTGGCATCCATCGTCTGTATGCGAGTTCTGTATGAACGCGGCGCGCCCGGTTGCCGTCACCTCAAAGCGACGGACAAAAACCCCGTCATCCGCTGGGTCAAGACCCATTCGCTGACGACGTTTTTCGGAGTGACGCTAATCGGCTGGATTATTGTGTTTGCGAAGATGTCGTCGACGTCGAAATGGGGCCAGGTTGTGGGCAATGTGGTTTCGGAATGGACGCAGATTCTGGGCATGATCTGGCTCACGAAGATGTTCTATGAGGAGCAGGTAAAGAAGCATAAGAAATCGAAGCCACCACTGCATACGCTGCCAGTGGGAGAATCGCCACTCCCCCACACAGAAGTACATAGCTTCCCAGGTGCTGGACCATCCACCCAAACAGGGGACTGAAGACGAATCCCGTGGCGCCGAAAGCGGCCACGAAGCCGGAAACGGCGAAGGCCGAGCGATCCGCCCCATATAGGTCCACGGGAATGGTGTAGAGGTTGGTGCTGCCCGCCGCGACAAAGCAGTAGCTGAGCGCAATGCCCAGCGTGGCGAGAGCAGGGGTTGGCGCGAACGGCACAATGGCGGTGACAAGCGCCAGCACGGCGGTGATGAGACACACGCGAAGGCGGGCGCGGACTTCGCGCATGCCGCGCGCGATCAGGAGCATGGAAAGCCATCCGCCAGCCAACGCACCGGCGGTGGCGCCAAGCGGCGGAATCCAAGCGTAGAAACGGTTGGCCACCTCGGCTGTGAGGTGATAGCGGCTGGTGAGAAAGAGTGTGGTCCAGGCCGGCCACAGCAGGTAAATGGACATCCAGAGAAAGTTCGCGAGTAAGAGACGCCAGTAGCGAGGGTCGCGCAGCACGCTGGCTGGCCCGACCTCGGGCGCTGACGCGAAGACGGCACGACTCGGCACGTGCTTGGGAGGGAATGCGCGATCGATTGCCAGCCAGCCGGCGATCCATAGGAATCCCAGGCAACCCGCCACCACAAAGGCCCATTGCCAGTGGCCGCGGTGGAGCGCCCAGGCAGCCAGAAGCGGTGCAGCGAGTGATCCGGCGCTGATGGCGAGTTGTCCGACGCCTGCACCAAGTGCGCGCTCCTTCGGAAGCAGGTAGGTGCCATAAGCCTTGGCGGTTCCTGGGATGCCTCCCGCTTCCCCCATCCCCAGGGCGACGCGGCACCAGAGCAGTTCTCCAAAGGACCGCACAAAGCCGGTGGCTATTCCCGCCAGAGACCAAACGCCCACAGCCAGACTCACCACCGCCGTCAGTCCGATGCGATCCATCAGCAGGCCCAGAAGCGGCGAGGCCAACGCGTAGGTTAGCGAAAAAGCCGCAACCAGGTAACCGTAGTCCTGGTCCGAGAAATGATATTCGAGTTTCAACACGGGCGCCAAAGCGCCGAGGAGCGAGCGATCGAGATAGTTGAGCGCTGACGAAAGAACAAAGAAGGAGACGACGAACCAGCGAACTAGCGGCGGTTGAACGTCCGGCCTAACGGCGTCCCGGTCCTTCGGCGCAATCATTCACTAACCGCTCTTTGCGAGCTCTGTGCGGCCAGGAGCATGGCGCGGATGTCCTCCGGGATATGGGCGGCGACCTGTGTCCGCTTGTCCATGCAAACGATGGTCACCGAACCAAACGCGACCATCGCGCCCTGCTTGTAGACGTGATACTCGAGCTTAATGGAAGCGCGGCCGATTTTGCCGACGGACAATTCAAACGTCAGCAAATCGTCGTGGACGACGGCAGCCATGTAGTTACACTCGACATGAACGCGAGGGAAGACGTAGGGCACCCGGCTCTCATAGGACAGGCCGAGGCTGCGCAAGAACTCGACTTCGGTCGACTCAAAATAGCGGAACATGCAGGTGTAGTGGATGCGGCCGGAGGCGTCGGTGTCGATGAAGCGAATTCTCGTTTCCCAGCGAAACGGGTTCGGCACGGGTGTCATCGAGATTGTTCCCGAAGGACGGCGGCGATATCGAAGGAAGAGGGAAAGCTCAGTTTCATCTGTTGGCTGCTCATCTTACAAGCGAAGGGCACTTCCGTCATTGTGCCATTTGGCGTTGGTTGGGGCACCTGTAGTCTGTTCTCATTGCGAGTCAGGGAATCCCCGATGCAACCGCGACGATGCCGGAGAAAATTTACAAACCTTGTAACTGCCCCGAAACCCGATGCGTCTCTCGCTGTGGGGATTTCGGCAGTGACCTGGGAATTCCCTCCAATCTCCAGTTTGGTGCGCTGCGTTTATTACACATAATGCTGCCGGCGTGCCACCCCGGTGGGTATCTTCCTCCGAGTGCCCACCGGGAATTTCTAACATAGCTTGTGTTTCGGCAACCGCCTGGAAGCGCAACTCAAATTTCAGTTTGGCGCCCTGTGAAGCTTTATGCTGCCAGTGCGCCAGCCCGGTGGGATCTTCCTCCGAGTGCCCACCGGTGTTTTATTTGTGTGGTGCGTTTTGGCCTGAAACGCATCTAACAAGCAGCTTGGTACACTGCGACGCTTTGCGCGGCCCGGTGGCCAAATCCGGTGGGTTTCTTCCTCCGAGAACCCACCGGGAACTCTAGCAACTTCCCACTTACGTTGTGTTTGCAGGAGTTTCGGGGCGACCGCCTCGTGAACCATCGCGGCACCGAAACGCGGAACTTCGGCCTTCGTAGATCGTGAGCGTCCGCTCCCTTACGGTCGCGGCTCGGAAGTGCGGGTCGTCCGGCTCGCCTGAAAACGCTGTCTATGCTAAAGTCCGTTCCCTTTGTTCGGAGCATCCGCTCGCTGACGCTTGCGGTTGCTCTGAAAATACTTGCTTGGGAGGCCTTAGAAACTCCCCGGTTAACGACCTTTGTCGCGTCTGGGGACACACCTTGCTCCGAAGCGGAGAGCACAGCGCGCACGGCGAGCTGGCGCTCCGCCGGCGCTTTGAGACGCTGGAAGTGAGCATGACATCAGTCCGGGTGTCCCCGATGAGATGAGGAGCGCGCCGTTCGGATGAACATGCTGCAACCTCTTTCATCATTGAGGGTTTGCACTCCTGCGCTCATGCTGGCCTGTGACCCACTGGGGTCACAGATTGTTTCAACCCGGCTTCAGCCGGTGGCCTCGCTGAGATCTGTGCTGGAGAAACTCGCGTCTTCATTTAGGTTGGTGGCCCGCCGGGCCATCGGGACTCCCTGACGGTCGCGGCTCGGAAGCCCGTGGCGTCGGCGAACGTTGGGCCTAATGGGTTTAAGCTATGGAGCGATTGCCAGAGTGGGATTAAACTCGGGAAACCCTGAGGACCTCCGTGTCCAGAGGATTAGGAGCTAATCGATGAAGCGTATTCTTGCCTACCTCATTGTTGTCTGTTGTTTCGCTTTCGTTCTAAATGCGGCTGAGGGCAGCACGGCGACCGTAAAAGGTTGGGTGCTGGACTCCTCGTGTGCGCTGACACACGACTTGAAGAAACCGATCAGCACCGAGTGCGCCATCGCTTGCGCTAAGGCAGGTTCGCCTTTGGCCATCCTCGACGATAAAGGCCACCTCTACTTGCCGGTGTCGGCGACCATGCCGGCCGCCAGCCAGAACGACAAGCTGCTGCCGTTTGCCGGACAGCGCGTGGTTGTCACTGGGAAGGTCTTCGAGAAGTCGGGCAGCCACGGCATCGAGATTAGCGACATCAAGGCCGAAGGAAAATAACCATCCTGTTATTGTGCAGCGTTTCCATGGTGCTATCGCTGCTGGCCACGCCCGTACTGTTGTAGCAGCGGCGAACGTTCCTGTTCGATTCCGAACAGGGACCTCATCCGGGATGGCGAAAACAAAGGGAAAACGGGTGGCCACGGGAGTGCTCCAGAAATAGCAGACTGAATTCCGAAGCTCGATGCAAGGACTGGGGTTGCGTCTGAGGACCTTGCAGGTTTCCTGGATGATCGAATAACCAGGGCCCGACTTCGGATTCCGCAGTTAGGGGACAGATGCTAAAAGATCTTCGCTTCGCGATCCGAATGCTCCGGAAGAATCCGTTGTTTACGGCGATCGCCGTTTTTTCGCTGGCAATCGGGATCGGGGCAAACTCGGCCATTTTCAGTCTGGCCGATGCAATACTTCTGCGCCCGCTGCCTGTGCCGCATCCCAGTTCCGTGGTGGAGATCCGGATGTCGTCGCCGTCGGACTCGATGCACCAGGTCTCCTATAAGAATTACCTTGAATTCCGCGACCGGAACAAGAGCTTCGACGGAATGGTGGCGCTGACGCTCCAATCGTTCGGGCTCAGCGAAACGGCGGATGCGCTGCCGCAACGCAAGGTGGGTTTGCTGGTTTCGGGAAACTTCTTTCGCGTGCTGGGAGTGGAGCCGAGCATCGGCCGGGGATTTCGAGACGACGAAGACAAGGTGCCGGACCGGGACCGAGTGGTGGTGTTGAGTCATGACCTGTGGATGAAGCAGTTCAACGGCAACCCTGCGGCCGTAGGCCAGCGAATTCGATTGAACGGCAGCGAGTTCACGATTGTTGGAGTTGCGTCGGAAAGCTTCACGGCGGTGGATCAATTCTTCCGGCCTGCGCTGTACATCCCGCTGGCAATGGCGCCGGCATTTCAACAGGCTGAGCTGCTGGAGAACCGGGGCTCATGCTCACTGGATGTGAAAGGGAGATTGAAACCGGGCGTCAGCATTGCGCAGGCGCAAGCCGACCTGGCAACCATTGCGCATGGTCTGGAGCAGACCTACCCGGCTACGAACAGGAACGAGGGAGTAACGGTGAAGACCCCGCTGCAGTTGCGGGTTCAGCAATCTCCGCCCGACGCTTCACTCATCGCCATGCTGTTGGCTTTGGCTTTCTGTGTATTGATGGTGGCGTGCGCGAATGTGGCGGGCCTGCTGTTGAGCCGCGCCAGGGTGCGGTCGCGCGAGATCGCAGTACGCTTGGCTATCGGCGCCAGTCGCATCAGTCTGATTCGACAACTACTCATGGAGAGCTTATTGGTCGCCCTGCTGGGTGGTGGTGCAGGCATTGTGCTTGCGTATGGTGGAGTCGAGTTCCTCAGTCAAATCAAGATCCCGAGTGATCTACCCCTGGTGCTTTCGATCCAATTGGATCAGCGGGTGCTGCTGTTCACGCTGGTCATCTCGGTCGCAAGTACGATCCTGTTCGGCCTGACGCCGGCGCTGCGGAGCACCAGGCCCGATCTGGTGCCTGCTTTGAAGGCAGCCAGTGCGGATATGGCAGGCCCCAAGCGATTGTGGGGGAGGAACCTCCTGGTGATCGGTCAGATCGCGCTGTCTCTTATTCTGCTGATTGTGTCAGGCCTCCTCTATAAGGGTTTTCGAAACACGATGGGTGGGGGACCGGGCTTTCGAACGGATCACATCATCATGATGAGCTTTGATCCGCGATTGGTCCGCTACACGCCCGAACAAACCGAGCAGTTCTATAAGCATTTGATTGAGAGTGCCCGGTCGATACCCGGCGTGAGGTCGGCGGCGCTAACGCGGGTGATTCCGATGTCCCCCAGTCAAGGGACCCAGAGCGTGGTGCCTGAGGGCTATCAGTTTCCGGCGGGCAAGGAGGCGGTGAACCCCTTTTCAAATACGGTAGACGAGCAGTACTTCGAAACCATCGGAATTCCGCTGCTGCGGGGGCGAGGATTCCTTGCGTCGGACGATGCCAAGGCTCCCCGGGTGGCTGTGGTAAACGAGGCGTTCGCCAAGCGGTATTGGCCAAACCAGAAAGACATCGGGGAGACGGTCGGAAAACGGTTCCGACTGGATAATGCGAAGGGACCGCTGGTGCAGATTGTCGGTATCGCCAAGACAACCAAGGTGCTGTGGATCGCCGAGCCTCCGACGGAGTTTGTCTACCTGCCGCTGGCGCAGAATCCGGAGTCGCGGAGAATTCTGCTGGTGTGGACCGACGCCGCCGATGCAGCCAGCCTGACAACGCCGCTTCACGAGGCGGTACGCCAGATCGATTCAAATCAGCCAGTCTACGATATACGAACCATGGTTGACTTCTACCAGATGCGGGCTGTGCAAACGCCGAATATGATTATCCAGACCGTGGGCGTGCTCGGCTTGATGGGACTGATGCTGGCCATGGTGGGACTGTACGGGCTGGTCTCCTATTCAGTGGCGCGGCGTGTTCGTGAGATCGGGATTCGCATGGCAATTGGCGCCGAGAAGACACAGGTCCTGGGCATGGTGTTGCGGCAGGGCATCATACTCGCTCTGATCGGCGTTGGAATCGGGCTGGCGGGCAGCGTGGTGGCCGGCAGGATGGTAGACGCGGTGTTTCTTGCGAGCCACCATGGCCTTGACCCGATGGTGTTTGGGTCGATGTCAGTCCTGATGGTGGCGATCACCATGTTAGCGACCTACGCTCCTGCGCGGAGGGCATCGCAAGTGGATCCGATGCGCGCGCTTCGGGACGAGTAGGTGCGAGCGGCGCCATTCGGTTCCGAACAGAGGCTTGAATGGCCTAGCGAAAACAAAGGGAACCAGGCGGGCGCCCGGATGCGTTACCAAGAGTAGACCGAATTCCGAGGCCGGCCGAAGCGCTGATTTTCGGGGCGCTGCTTTGGATTCCGCACGGGGAGGACTGAATGCTCACGGACCTTCGCTACGCCTTCCGAATGCTTCGGAAGAATCCGTTGTTCACGGCCATCGCCGTGTGTTCGCTGGCGATTGGAATTGGCGCCACCTCGTCGATGTTCAGCTTGGCGGACGCCATGCTGCTGCGACCTCTACCGGTGTTGCACCCGAGTTCGGTGGTGACGCTCCGAATGAGTTCGCCAATCGCCCCGCTGGAGCAGGTGTCGTATCGCGACTACCTCGATTTCCGCGATCGAAACAAGAGCTTCGACGGCATGGTGGCGTCAACCCTGCAGTCATTCGGATTCAGCCACCGTGCCGGCGCGCTGCCCCAGCGCAAGGTTGGTTTGCTGGTTTCCGGCAACTACTTTCGCACGCTGGGTGTGGAACCTGGCGCCGGCCGAGGATTTCGCGACAACGAAGACCAAGCGCCAGGCCGCGATCCGGTGGTGGTGCTGAGCCATGACCTGTGGATGGCGGAGTTCGATGGTGATCCCGCGGCGGTGGGCCAGCGAATTCGTTTGAATGGCATGGAATTCACGATTGTCGGCGTTGCGCCCGAGAGCTTCGCGGCGGTAGATCAATACCTCCGGCCGGCGCTGTATGTTCCGTTGGCGATGGCTGAATCGTTTGGGCGGGCCGACCTGCGTGAGCACCGGGATGCCCGACAGCTCGAAGTGAAGGGACGACTCAAGGCGGGCATTCGACTGGCGCAAGCGCAAGCCGATCTGGCGACGATTGCCCAGGGCCTTCAGCAAGCGTACCCGGCGACGAACAAGAACCAAGCCGTCGCCGTTAAAACCGAGTTGCAGTCACGCATTGAGGAATCGCCGGGGGACGCTTCCATGGTAGCGATGCTGATGGGGCTGGCGTTTTGTGTGCTGCTTGTCGCCTGCGCGAATGTGGCCGGCCTGCTGCTGAGCCGAGCCCGGGTGCGGTCGCGTGAAATAGCCGTGCGGCTGGCGATCGGAGCGGGCCGCGCGGCGCTAATCCGTCAGCTATTGACGGAGAGCCTGCTGATCGCCTTGCTGGGCGGTGGCGCCGGCGTTGTGCTGGCCTATGGCGGAGTGGCCTTCCAGAGTCAGATACAGATTCCCAGCGATTTGCCGATCGCTTTGTCGGTGCAGTTAGACCAACGGGCTTTGTGGTTCACGATCGTTATTTCACTAACCAGCACGATCCTGTTTGGCCTGACGCCCGCTTTGCGGAGCACCCGGCCCGACCTTGTGCCGGCCTTGAAGGCGGCAAATGGCATCGCGGGGGTGGCGCGACGGTTGTGGGGACGCAACCTGCTGGTCATCAGCCAAGTTGCGATCTCACTTGTGTTGCTGATTGTGTCCGGGTTGCTGTTTAAAAGCTTCCGCGAGACACTGGGCGCCGGCCCGGGCTATCGAACCGACCACCTGCTCATGATGGGGTTCGATCCAAGCCTGGTGCGTTACACGCCCGAAAGAACGCAGCAGTTCTACAAGAGCCTAATTGAAAACGTGCGAAGTTCCGCGGGAGTAAGGTCGGCGACCCTGGCGCAAACGATTCCGCTGGCGCCAACCCAGAGCACCGAAAGCGTGGTTCCGGAAGGGTACCAGTTTCCGGCGGGCAGAGAGGCGGTGAATCTCTTCTCTGCCACGGTTGACGAGCACTACTTTGAAACAATCGGCATACCGCTGACGCACGGGCGTGGCTTCAGCGCCTCGGATGACGCCAACGCTCCGCGCGTGGCGATGGTCAACGAAGAGTTTGCCAAGCGCTACTGGCCGAATCAGGACGCGGTTGGGAAGCGGATGCATTTGTGGAACGCCAACGGTCCGCTGCTGCAGGTCGTAGGCGTTGCGAAGACAACCAAGGTACTCTGGATCGCGGAGCCTCCGCGACCGTTTCTGTATCTGCCGCTAGCGCAGAATCCAACGTCACATCTAACGCTGGTAGCGTTAACCGATGCCTCCGATGCGGCCAAACTGACGAGCCCGCTTCGCGAGGCGGTACGGCGAATCGATCCCAACCAGCCCGTTTACAATGTACGGACCATGGCCGACTTTTATCAGATGCGGGCCGTGAAGGTGCCGAACATGATCATCGAGACCGTGGGACTGCTCGGGTTGATGGGATTGGTCCTGGCGATGGTTGGATTGTACGGACTGGTGGCCTATTCGGTGGCCGGCCGGACCCGCGAGATTGGGATTCGGATGGCAATCGGCGCTGAGAAAACACAGGTGCTGGGGATGGTGCTGCGCCAGGGTCTTGTGCTGGCGCTGATCGGCGTCGGCGCCGGGCTGATGGGTGGCGCCGCGGCGAGCCGCTTGGCGGAAAGTGTTTTTGCCTCCAGCAATCGTGCCATTGATGTTTCCGTCTACGTTATTACTGCGTTAGCCATGCTGTTTGTCACGCTGCTGGCGACCTACGCGCCGGCGCGGCGGGCGTCGTTGGTGGACCCGATGCGCGCGCTGCGGGATGAGTAGCTGCAAACACGTTGTCGTGTGTGGATTGTACGTCGGCGAACGGCGCCTGTCCGAATACGGACAGACGCTTAATCCCGGGTGGCGAAAACAAAGGGAAAACGGGTGGGCCCTGGAGTGCCTTAGGGAGAACAGGCTGAATTCCGAAGCCGAGTGCAAGGCCTGTGGTTGCGTCTAAGAACCTTGCAGACTGCGCGTGCGATCGACATTAACGACCCCACCCCGTTCGCCGTGAGCGCCGAACAGGTGTTGATTTCGATTAACGGGCCTTGGCTTCGGAGTTCGCACTGAGGAGAGTGGATGCTCAAAGACGTGCGTTACGCGCTCCGGATGCTTCGTAAGAACCCGTTGTTTACGGCCATCGCTGTGTGCTCCCAGGGAGTTCCTCTATCTACCGGTGGCGCAGAATCCTCGGGCGCGGATGAGTCTCATCGCGCAAACAACAGGGGACGCCGCGGGCCTTGCGCCGGTGCTGCGCGAAGCGGTTCGTCAGATTGATCCAAACCAACCGATTTACAACGTCTGGACCATGGCGGATTTTTACAACAAGCGAGCTGTCCAGGTTCCCAACATGATCATTGAGACCGTGGCCGCTCTCGGCTTCACCGGACTGATCCTCGCGATGGTCGGACTCTACGGGCTAGTGGCATTTTCCGTCGCACATCGTACGCGGGAGATCGGAATCCGCATGGCGATCGGCGCCGAGAAAACGCAAGTACTCGGAATGGTACTTCGGCAGGGTCTTGTGTTGGCGGCGATCGGCGTTGGCATCGGGTTGGTGGGTGGCGTTGTGGCGAGCCGGTTGGTGGACGCCGTCTTTGCGTCCAGCAATCCCTTCGCTCCCAGCGATCATTCGATTGACGTCTCCGTCTTTGTCGTGACTGCCTTGGCGATGCTGTTGATCACCATGCTGGCCACGTACGCACCGGCGCGTCGGGCGTCGTTGGTGGACCCGATGAGGGCGCTGAGGGACAAGTAAGGGAGCGCTTGCCCATGATCGCTGACTTGAGGCAAGTTTCTTCTCGGGCCGTCAACGCTTCATCATCATGAGGTCGTTGAATGGCAGCACGTTTCCTCTCCCCGCTTCCTGCCCCTCGATCTTCCCCAGCAGCCAAGCTGTCCGATTTGTCACTGGATGGACCGGAACAAGGCTCACCAGTTCCTCAATGTACTCTCGTCGGCGCCGGGATGCCTCGGGCGTCCTGGCCCTGTAGATTCCATGCACGAGTTCGGCCACGGTGATCGGCGATAGCGAGAGATCGACAGCACCATGGGCGGCAAGAATGGCTTCGATAAAGTCGGCCACCGGTTGCTTCTTCCGCTCGGCGTCGATCACGACGCTGGAGTCGAGCACTAATCCCAGGAGGGCGGATTCCATGGCTTCTGATGGCTAGCGATGATCTCTTCAAGATCCTTGCCGAAATCTTCGTCAAGGGTCACCGTCGAGTTTCGCAGCTTCGCGTCGCGTAGGATTTCTGTGATGGGCCGGCCGCTGCGGTGTTCAGCTCTGAGCACAGCGACAGGCCGGTGATCCTGCTCAATCACGATCTCAACGCCCTGCTGCACTTTGGCGAGTGCGGCGTGAAGATCGCGATCCACCTCAGCTTCGCTCATGTGGACAGTAGCCAAGGCTTCCATTATGGCGCGTTCTCCCCGTCGACACCAACCGAGATGGGGAAAGACTCGATGGCGGCGTAACTACTCGCTGCGATTCCAGTTTGTGAAGAAGACCGTCTGGCGATAGTTGCCTCTCGCGCTTTAGCCGCAAAGCCTCAACACGGCCGACCCGCCTTGTTTCTGCTGCCGCGCCGGAGCCCGCTATTCCTCAGGTGGTATGCCATCAGACTAAACGCCCGTCCGTCCCGATTTCCAGTCGCCATTGCGCCACGAGCTATGACGGCCAAGACTATCCGCGGTAACCCCATCCAACAACTCAAAGGTGATCGTTTGCCCGGTGGTGCGTCCTCCGATGACAGATTGCTGGAGAGACGCAGCCGAAGTGGAGTGCCGTCGTGGAGGAGCAGGGGCCCTTCCGGGGAAGCGGCACGGACCCCTACGTCACCTTTAGCGCGGGCAAATGACTGACCATTGCGTTGATGATCTTGTCGGACACGCCGGCTTCCTTGAGTGAGGTCACGGCGCCTGCCGTTACCGTATATGTGCCCGGTTCGGAGTTAACCATGCCGAGAATCACGTCCTCGCTCATTCCTGCCTTCATCAGCTTGAGAATCGACTCGTTCGTGAGAGTCTCTTGAGCCGACGGGAGACACACGAATAGCGAGACATGATTTCTCCTGAAGTCTGTGTCTATTGAGCTCTATAGCCCAGAGGTTTTCCGGTTATTTCGGTTGGCCCGTTTGAGCAACAGCCCGAAACCCAACAGAGAAAGGCCCATCAGAGCGAGAGAAGCGGGTTCAGGGGTCGCCGTAGGCGGATCGAGGTAGATGAACTCCTGGGTGTTGCTACCCGCACCGGCGGTATTCGATATCACGTCGTACTCGGAGTAGTCGAAAGCCGTGGCCAGAGATTCAACGCTCATGTTCGTGGCCTGTTGGTAATAGAGGAGCGAGGCCTGGGACTGAACGTCATTTTTGCTCTGCAGTGTTTGGTAAAAGCTGTGGTCATTCAAGGCCCAAGCGGCATCTTGAATTTCGGCCTGCGTGGTCACGTTCGGGGCGTTGACGATCAGCGAGAAGAGGTAGGTCTCTTGTTCGTAAATAGTGTTAGTCGAAAGGTACGTAGTCTGCGGGGACGTAGGTATGTTGCTCACGGGCGTTACGAATGCCGTGTAAGGCGGGTTGACCCCATATTGCAAGTTGATGCACATTATCAGCAAAGAGCCGATGGAAGTATTGAGTTGATAGGGTCCGATATACTCGCCATATTCGTCTTGTTGGTAACCTGCGCCAGTAGCGGGTTGAATGCTGTTGACGCTGATTGTGGTCGCGCTTAGTAGGCCGGCACAACCTAATAATAAAAGTCCATATTTAATCATCACTGTGTTCGTGTTCCTTATGGACCGCGTCGAGCAATTAGCTGCGGTCCTGCTATAACAAGGGTAGGCGGCTAGGAATGAAAGCGACAGTCCAAGTGGTTTTCACCACGCCGTACGTGAAACGTGAGGTTTTTCACTGATAGTGTTGGAGAGCCTCGGCGTTTGTGGTACCCCAGCGTGTAGATGATTCAGAGACTTAGGAGATCCCGCATCCCAAACGGCGCTTGGCTTGTCCTAAAGTACTGGGCGGTTGCGTTCGCCGTCACGCTTAATGTACCGGTACTGAACTTCCATCTCGCGCAGACGCGCTTCCACGACAGTGAGCCGCTTAATCGGGAGCTCGCTGGGCACCATGTTTTATCCGCCCAGCTTTATGAAAACATGATCAGGCGATCGTTCATAGTGGGCCAAGTCCTAGTAGAAAAGCGGCTGAATAGCATGCTAACTGGAGCACGAGCGCCGATTCTTGTGAATCTGGACGGCGAAATGTGAAAGCCATAGTACGAAAGCGCTTGCTGATCGATTGAGAGTCAAACTAGTAAATCTCCATCAGGCCGCCGACCTCGGGAACCGCTGAGGCGAGCTAGTATGTTCCGTTCAGAAACGCGAACCTCCCAGAGCTGAAGTGGGCTTCACGCGCGGGCCTGAAGTTCGGTTCAGAAAAAACGAACTCGTTGATTCTGACTGTCCCTATCGGCGCTCTATCGGCGCTATCGGCGTCGAGTGCAAGGCCTGTGTTTGCGTCTAAGAACCTTGCAGACTGCGCGGTTCGGTGATGGAATTATCAGGCATTAAATGCCGCCTACACCCCGGCAGATGCGAGCTTGGGCAGCCTAGGACCGACCTCCGCCCAAATCCGCTGCGACACCGTGGCGATATCGTCGCGGCCGTCGATTAGGCGGAAGCGCTGCGGTTCGTAGCGGGCGATGCGCTGATAGGCTTCGCGCACTCGCGAGTGAAACTCGAAGGACTGCTCGTCCAGCCTCGCTTCACTGAGGTCTGACTGTGCACCGGCCTGCCGGTTCCGGCCATGCGCACGGGCCAGGCTGGTTTCCAGGTCAATATCGACGCAAATGGTTAAGTCAGGGTAGAGTTCACCCATCGCGAGGCGATGCACTGCCAGCACCAGGTCGAAGCCGAGGCCGCGACCTTCGCCCTGATACGCCAGCGAGGAATCCGTAAAACGATCGCTCACCACGATCTCGCCGCGGGCGAGTGCCGGGAGAATGCGCTCGGCGGCCGCCTGGGCGCGGGATGCGAACATCAGCAGCAGTTCGGTCATCGGCGCGATGTCGTGGTTGGCGGGGTCCAGCAATATCCGCCGCACTTGTTGGCCGATCGGTGTGCCGCCCGGTTCGCGGTTCTCCAGGAC
>JBAUOG010000455.1:0-2277 GCA_049579625.1 Bryobacteraceae bacterium | reverse complement strand
GTACAACTGATTGCTGCCTTTGAGAGCAATGAGCACCGGGCCTCCCTGCTGGCGCGATTTGCTCCTCACCATCCGGCCTGGGAGCACGAAGACGATATCGACTGGGTCCAATACACCAAAGACTCGTGGCCGGGCCGCACCGTCGGACAGGCGCTATACCTTGCGCCACCCTGGTGCGAGGAGCCGACGCCCGCTGGACGGATCCGTCTGAATCACAATCCAGGACTGGCCTGTGGCACCGGTGACCATCCGTGTACGCAGATGGCACTGGAAGCGCTCGAATCCCTGGTGACGGCCCAACACACCGTACTTGATATCGGAACGGGCTCGGGAATCCTGGCAATTGCGGCGAGGCTCCTTGGGGCCCGGACCGCCGTCGGTGTCGACACCGATCGAGCCGCGCTGATCGCGGCTCGGGAGAACTTCACACTGAACGCCCTGCCGGCGATGATGCTCGTCGAGGGTTCCGTGGACTGTGTGAAGACCGGCACTGCAGACGTCACCGTGGCGAACATCAGTAGTACCGTACTCCTGATGATTCTCGAGGATTTGCTTCGCGCCACCAAGCCGGGTGGAAAGTTGATTCTCACCGGCTTCGCCGAAGTGGAGTCGGCCATTTTCCGCCGTGCAATGCACTGCGAACAGGTTCTCAGCCACGGAGAATGGCAGTGCGTGGTTGGGCGAACTCCGTACAGTTGACAAGGTCAGCCCTGCTTTCCTGACACACCGCGCGTCAGCAAAAGCGGATTCCTCAACGCAGCCGTGGCCGTAGCTCTCCGCTTCGAAACCCGGGAGCGCTGCATACAGCCCGCCCCGTCGCCAACCTTCAATACCGCGCGGGCGCGAGCCTCACTTCCCCGTGTTCACCGACTCCGTCTTCTCCGATAGCACGAACGAATCCGGGTCGAGGACCACGCTCGAGGGCTTCATCGGCAGCGGAATGGAAAACGCATTACTCTCTCCCTTGGCCTCGATGGTGCCATGCGCCTCCTGGGCCTTGCCGAAATGTATGGCCAGCGGCAAAGGCATGATCCAATCCGCTGGAGCATTTTCCTGATGGACGGTTCCATTCAGCAGGAACCCATTCCCCTGCGCCACTACCGCGTACTCCATCCGATAGCTGGGAAGCACGGCCTGCGTCACCCATTGTTGATAGAACCAGTCCAGATTCTGGAGGCCGTACTTCTTCGCGATGGGTGAGCGCCGAAAGTGCTCGGAGGCCAGTGCAAAGAAATCTTCCGTGCTGGCTGCCCGGCCTGAGTAGCGAGCGGCGAAGTCCTTCATCATGGCAAAGAAGGCCTTGTCATCTCCGTCGACCGGCTGGCTCAGCAGGAAATCGATCATGCGAAGGACCAGCGCTCCTTTGGTATAGACCAGAGAGTCGTAGGCGTTCAGCGTTTGCGGCGTCGCGGCGCGAAGCCCCAGAATGATAGGACCAAGGTCGACTACTCTTCCTTTACCAACGCCGGTTTCAGAATAAGGCGGCGCCAGCAACGACTTGCGCATGCGGTGTATGAGATCGATCTCGGCGTCACGGTTCTGGCGCGCCTTCACATAGATGACGGCCGAATACTGAGCGAATCCTTCACTCATCCACTGATCGCGATAGGATTTCCAGCCCACCACATGTCCCCACCACTGATGCGCCATTTCGTGAGCGAAGAACGAAAACTCCCGGGTGTTGCCGAACTGTATCGTCGGCGCCAGGAAGATCATCGAAGGAAAACCCTGGCCGAACTCGCGCGGGTGGACAACCGCGCTGATGTGATTGAATGGGCACGGCCCGAACAACTCTGTAAAGAAGCCGGCATCGTTACTCAGCTCGGTTAGCATGTAGTTCTCTTTCGAGATGCCGAAGCTGGTCGGAGCGTTGTACTCCACGGTGGGTGTCGGAGCTTTCCCCTCCCGCTCCGTTCGCTCGAACCGGCCCACCGCAAAACTGGCGAGCGCCACCGGAACGTCCATCTTCCAACCGGTCGTTTTCTCGCCTTTGTCTGACGCACCCTTGACCTCATACGGATCGCCTATGCTGATCACCCGATGCGAGTCGCGGTGCAAGAATACGAGATCAAAGGTAGAGCGCTGTAGGAAACCGTGCGTGGGGTACCAACTGGTGGTGGAAAGCGGATAGAAGACATCCTCGAACTTATTCGTGCCCCAATACCCGGCACCCTGAATATCGGCGCTGCCCGGCCTGAGGATCGCGTCGCCCGCGGCGGAGATGGCAATCGACGTGGCGCCTCGCGTCAGAGGCGCGGCGAGAAAGACGGTCAACCC